>JANYBI010000460.1 GCA_025360875.1 Lentisphaerota bacterium | reverse complement strand
GATGTAATCTTGGGCAATCGCAAGTATATCAACTGCCTTTACTGCTTCAACAAGGTGGATCAGATTACGATCGAAGAAGTGGACCGCTTGGCTCATCAACCCAACACCGTGGTTGTCTCATGCGAGAAGGAACTCAATTTGGACTATCTCGTCGAGTATATCTGGAGATGCGTCTTCTCCTGTTATTTTCCCTAGCGCTGAAATGGCGGCATGGAGGTTGACAGAGGAAAGTTCCCAGTTTCGGCACCTGATGTTTTCAACTGCGCCTGGCAGAGCTTCAAGCGCCTCTTCGAGAAGTGAGGAATGCCTTATGCTGACAGCAGTTTCAGGTTCGTCCGTATGCGGATATCCCCAGACGGATTTCTCAATGACATCTAGAAGCAGTTCAATGCCGGAGTTATTAACAGTGGATATTTCCGCCGTTTCCAGCCCTGTAGCCGGAAGCTTTGCGGATTTCGCAATAAGATCAATTTTGTTCCAGACTGCGATGACATTCTCCTTTCCTGACACATGTTCCCGCATAGTCCTGATTTCCCCGGCGTGATCTGCAGATGCATCGAGGAGCCAGAGGATTATCTGTGCCTGCCTGATGGATGCGAGGCTCCGTTCAATGCCCTTGTTCTCGATGAGGTTGTCGGCCTCGCGGATTCCTGCGGTGTCTATGAGCCTGACAGGTATGTTCCTGATTGACGCGTGCTCTTCGACGGTGTCACGGGTCGTGCCGGGCAGGGGTGTGACGATGGCCCGGTCATATCCGAGCAGGAGGTTGAGCAGGCTTGATTTTCCGACATTGGGTTTGCCGGCGATCACGATCCTGATTCCTTCACGCAGTATGGCGCCTTCAGCCCTGTACCTGAGGAGATTTTTTATTTTTGAACATGCATCATCTATGTTCTCGCAGAGCTGTGCGTCGGGCGCCCAGTCGAGGTTTTCCTCCGGGAAGTCGAGATGGGATTCGCATTCGGATAGAACATGTACCAGGGTGCTGCGGATTTCGCGGACGGTTTTTCCGAGGATACCGCTGGTCTGCCGTTCCGCCAGGTTCAGGGCCATCGTGCTCTGGGCTGAAATTATTTCCGATACCCCTTCAGCCTGTGTCAGATCGATCTTGCTGTTGAGGAATGCGCGGCAGGTGAACTCGCCAGGATCCGCCTGGCGTGCGCCTGCGCTGATCACGAGTTCAAGAACTTTTCTCGATACGAGAGGACCGCCATGACAGTGGAGCTCCACCATGTCTTCGCCGGTGTATGAGGATGGGCCGGGGAAGAATACGGCGATAGCCTGTTCGAAGAAAGATTTGTCGGGCGATGTGCATTTCCCGAGAAGCATTGTCCGTCTGGTGGAGGCTCCAAGCTTCTTCCCGCCTTTCCAGATCGAGTCGGTTATCTGGAGTGAATTCCTGCCGGATATCCTGATAATTGATACGGCTCCGCCTGTGCCGGTGGATATTGCCGCTATGCTGTCATCCATGCTTTTCATTAAGAGCATTCGGGATTAAAATGCTGTAAAAATCTTGATTTATTTTGAA
The DNA here is from genome assembly GCA_025360875.1 of Lentisphaerota bacterium. GTDB lineage: Bacteria > Verrucomicrobiota > Lentisphaeria > Victivallales > GWF2-50-93 > GWF2-50-93. The sequence goes on along the minus strand of JANYBI010000460.1, from coordinate 1,432 downwards.
TTCAACTGTAAATTTCTCACTTATTATATATTGAGAAAATAATAATAGAAGAAAATTAGGAATAAATTACATATTTTCCGGAGGTTGACAGTATGGATAGGAAGGCTTTTAAGGATATAGCTCCCGAATTGAGGAACAAGTACCAGACGGCCCTTTCGGCCAAGGACATAGAATATGGTATCATGCTGCTTAAGAATGTCATACTGAAGGAGCCTGGTTTTGGAGATGCCAGGGATCAGCTGAGGAAGCTTGAAAAGGCAAAGACCGCCAAGATCGGTCTTTTCTCCGGACTCATTGCGGGTTTGAAGGTTTCAGGGACGCTCACCGCCGGCAAGACCCAGCTGGCGATGAAGAAACCGGCTGAAGCGCTCAGGCATGCGGAGGAAGCTCTGGCTGTCAATCTCAAGTCGTTGCAGGGACTGAATCTTCTTGCACAGGCTGGAAGAGACCTCAATGCCCGATTCATAACAATAGAGGCTTTGGAAATCGCCAGGGAATACTATCCGAAGAACGTGACTGTGCTCGACTGGCTGGCCGATGAATATGGCTTAGACAAGCAGGGTATCAAAGCCCTCAGGGTACGTCAGGAGATATCCGAGCTGAAGCCTGGCGATCTTGATGCGCAGCAGAAGGTCAGGGCTGCGGCCGCGCTTGCCGCCATGCAGAAGGACAACTGGGAAGACAAGTCCACTGATTACCGGAGCAAGCTCAAGAGCAAGGATGGTTCTGTCAAGATCGAACAGGAAAGCCGTATTGTAAGGGCTGTTGACGATGTCAGGCTGCTTATAGACGATCTTGAAAAACAGATGGCTGAAGGCAAGGGGACGCTTGATACTAAACGCAAGCTTGGCGATCTCTACCAGAAGGCCGACGACCATGACAAGGCGATCCAGTATTTCAATCTTGCCGTCCAGGAAATGGGCGTCCTGGATCCTTTCATCGACAAGGCCATTGAAAAATCCAATGTCGCCAAATACGAGAAGAGCATTGAGGAATGGAGAAAGTATGGAGTCGATGATCCGGCAAAGAAAGCTGAAGCCGATACAAATGTTGCGACGATTACAAAGCAGATGATGGACTATAAGCTTGGCAGGGCTCTTGAACGTGTGAACAGCTATCCCAACGATCTGCAGCTGAGATACGAGCTTGGAGTCGTTTATTTTGATATTGGCGATGATGAGAACGCCCTTCATGAGTTCCAGCTCGCCCAGAAGCATCCACAGCGCAGGCTTTCGGCTATCGTCTATCTAGGACAATGCTTCCAGCTGAAAAAGCAATATGACATCGCCATCGAGGAATACACCAAGGCAATCAGCGAGATGGTGGCCATGGACAAGCAGAAAATGGATGCTCTCTACTGTCTCGCATCACTGTATGAGGAGACGAACGATACCGAAAAAGCCGTGGAATCCTTTAAGGTGATCTACCGCGC
>JANYBI010000439.1 GCA_025360875.1 Lentisphaerota bacterium | reverse complement strand
TGTGGCAGCAACGAACATGCTCATAAACCATCTCATCTTCACGGGACACAAAAACATTTATTTCGTTGGCACCAAGATAATGGATCCTTCATTCTCCATCCGGCACAGGACCTATTTCAATTCCATAAAGAGACATTCCCTGAAAACCCACTCGATAATACTCGACGAGAACAGTCTCACCCCGAATTGCGCACAGCTGCTGCTTGATGAATACGGCAAGAAGAAAAACAGGATGGATGCGATAATCGCCGTGACATCCCCGATCGCGATGGACATACTGCGCCTCTTCCATGAGAACAGGATTAAAGTGCCCAGGGACATATCACTGGCGAGCATTGGCTCAATAATTGACCGCAGACAGCTTTCGCATTATGGCCTGAACACCATCACCACCGTCACGCATTCGTGGAAGGAGATTGGGAGAAGGACAGCGGAGCGAATACTATCAAGGATAAAGGGCGACACTTCGCCGGCCGGCATGGAATTCGTAAAACCCGTCTTCACGGAATCCGATTCCATAATGGACAGGACCGGCAGGAAATAAATATCCGACGGAATTAATTCTCCCTGACTTTCGCAGCACCCTCGCCATCCGATATTTCCTGGGCGACATTGGATATTCAATTGGCAGAGCGCTCAGAAAAGCTCCCCCTGCTCCGCAATCTCAACCTTCTCAATACAATCCGGAAAGTCATATTTTGTCGAGTTGACATTCGTAGAAACCTGATAGTAGTCGAGTTGGGTTTTGTGGTCGGAGAACTCATCCTCGGGATTTACGGGGAAATATCTTGAATCCATCCACTTGTCTAGCTTGTCCTGGGCTAGAAGGAATGGCATCCTGTCATGAATTTCAGCAAGATTCCTCCTTGGGTTCTTGGTGATTGCCGTGAAACAGAGCGGCCCCCCTGGCGATTCCTCAGTCCAGAGTCCTCCTAGCGGCATTATCTGCATTCCTTTTGAATGTATGAAATAAGGGATGCTTTTACCGCCCTCCTTCTTCCATTCATAGTAGCCGCTGCAAAGCACAATGCACCTCTGGGCCCTCATAAGCTGGCTGAAAGTCTTCTTCTGGAGTATTGTCTCGATCCTGGCATTGAACGATACAAAATCATGTTCCTTGTCCTTCCCCTGGAATCCTGCAGGCAATCCCCACTTCATGAGGGAGAGGGAGGCGGCACCGCCCTGGCTGAAGATAACCGGCATATGCTGTCCCGGCGAAACATTATAGGATATCCTGAAATCGGAAATGCTTATCAGGACCTTCAACTTCTCGCTCCACCATCTGATGATCTCCTCAAGGGGCTTTGCCTGTACGCATCGGCAGCACATATAAAATTTTCCCTCCGGTAAAATTTTATCACTAAGAGACGCAAATAAATTACCATATAACAAGTTATTTGAAAGTCAGATTTTGAAATGTATGGTAGACTTCCACATTCAAAATGGTAGCGGATTGAAGCATTATGGCCAATTTAAAGACAGATCTTGGGAAGCTCAAGCTGAAGAATCCTGTGATGACCGCATCCGGAACTTTCGGCTACGGCGGCGAATACACTGAATACTTCGACATATCAAAGCTTGGTGCAGTTGTTGTCAAAGGAATTTCCGTCTTCCCGTGGGAAGGCAATCCCACTCCTCGGGTTGCCGAAACATCCAGCGGCATGCTGAACGCCATCGGCCTTCAGAATCCCGGTGTCGAAAAGTTTCTCCATGCGCCCGAATATATGCCGTTCCTGAGGAAAAGCGGGGCCATGGTCGTTGTAAACATCTGGGGAAGGAGCATCGAGGAGTATTGCGATGTCACTGCCAGGCTCGAAGCGGAGAAGGACGGCATCGCCGCACTGGAAATAAATATCTCCTGCCCGAACATCAAGGCCGGCGGAATCGCTTTCGGCACAGACTTGAAACTTCTCGCCAGGGTGATATCGGAAATACGCAACGAGACAAAGCTCCCGCTTATAACAAAACTGAGCCCTAACGTCTCCAATATTGCGGAGTTCGCAAAAGCCGCCGAGGATTCCGGAACCGACATAATCTCGCTGATCAACACCCTGCCCGGAATGG
>JANYBI010000431.1 GCA_025360875.1 Lentisphaerota bacterium | reverse complement strand
CAAAGCGGTACAGGGGTACCGCCCTGCGACTAGCTCAGGGCAGGCAGTCCAAAGTCAGGCCAAAGCGCCTGACGTAAATACAAAAGAAAGATAAAGTATAGACTTTTAACCAGGTTTAGAAAAGGGTCTAAAAAAGGGTCTGGCCCTTTTTATAATACGGAAAATTATTTGCCTGAAAACATTCTTAGATAATCCCTGCAGCTCTCCTGCGACATTTCGGCTATGAGGGTTCGTATTCCGTCCAGATTTCCGAAATTGGAATCCCTTACCGCCGATATATATTCCATCCTCCTGACAGATGGAATAATAGTGACGGGATATCCGTTTTTAACGAGAATTACATTCATAAGCAGTCGCGCCATCCTGCCATTCCCGTCAACAAAGGGATGTATGTCCACAAATTCCGTATGCAGGTCGGCGGCGGCTATGATCGGGTGCCTTCTTTCAATTTCCGGAAGTCCGGCAACAAGTTTCTTCATCAGGTCTGGCACCTTTTCCGGGGGAGGAGGAAGATATTCGGTTCCGCTTATGACAACCTTCACGTTCCTATATTTTCCGGCATTCCTATCATCTATTCCGTGATAGAACGCATGATGCAGCATCCTTATGAACTCTTCGCTTATTTCATCAGAAACCGTGGACGCATAGAGCATATTGAACGCCTCGGCATGTCCCAGGGCCTCGAGGTGGTCCCGCATTGGCTTCCCGCTTACGGTCAACCCATCTTCAATCACAACTTTCGTCTCCGTCTCCGTCAGGGAATTGCCTTCAATCGCATTGCTGGAGTATGTAAGCCCAACCCTGTAATATTCCCGTAGCTGCGCCAGTTCTTCTTTTGCAAGAGGGCGCAAAGATTTGATTTCCTTCAAAAGGGAATCTGTCTTTTTAATGATTGTTTCGTATTTCATAAAATATTCCAAACGTGGTTTAGCAGGGAATATAGCCCCTGAACGGATATCTGCCATTTTACATATATTTTCCCGCCAGGGGAAATATCAGAAGACGATCAGTTTGAACGGGAAGTCAGTCTTGAGCTGGGTGTAGTCCTTGGCGTTCATGAAATCCACGAACTGGCGGCTCCAGCGGTCAGTGAAATATCTCGCGTTCCCGTAGTAGGTCATTCCTGGAATGTTGAAGATGGCGTTCTCGTCCTTCTCCCGGTCGGCGAACGCACAGACTATCTTGCCCGTCTGCGAATCTCGCAAAACACCCTCGAAGGCAGTTGTCCCCGAATTGAACACCGTAAGGAATGCCACAGGCCATACGATAATGCCCACGACGTTCTCCGCCACATTAAGTTCAGCCTTTGAAGGAACAAGCTGTATGATCGCCAGCTCAAGCTTCAGCGTATCAGGTCCCGGCGCATCGACTATCTTGAACCTGTGCTTCGGATCATAGGTTATCGCGTTCCTGAACGAAATCTCCATATACGAGGCGACATCTTTCGAGTCGGAGTTCAAGTCGCCCGCAAGCCTCCTGGTGTCAGCCTTGTCCCAGTAGTTGTAGTCATCTGACAGATGGTTGAGATTCACTTTGGAAAGCATTATCTTCTTGTACTGCCTGATATCTACGCTCTTGTCGAGCCACATCATGCGGAAAGGGAAATCCGGCGACTGTACGACCATCTTGCAGTTGCCGTCGATGAACTTGGTCTGTTCCGGGGGATCCGCGCGCATCCAGTCGTACATGGTGCTGCATCCGGACGTGAGGAGAATCAGGGCCATGGAGAATATGATTAGTGATATTTTATTCGCCTTCGCCGAATACCCCGCTGCTCTTGTCCCGGCGTAGTACGGTATTGAGGACGAAGACGGATGTGGCGGGGATGAAGGCGAGGACGAACCGCGCCGTAGCTTCCAAGCGAAGGCGGGTTGTAACCGGCTCCGGCGGAATTCCGCTATGATACCACTCAACTTGCTGAGCAGAGCTTCATTAGCCATAAGTAATACTCCTAATTTTGAAGCTATACTATAAATATAACTTTTCCCCCGCTGTTTTTCCACACGGCGGACATTTTATCTGGCGCAGGATTGAATTTAAGGTTTTTCCCAGCTATTCTTACAGGAGCTGACTGCAACCTCCCAATAACGGCTGTTGCGGAAACATGCTCGTTGGAGTTCACAACTTTAGTGTGTCTTGGTATTTATTAAGCTACGCACGCTAAAGCCGTGAACTCCAACTTAAGAAATAAACTCATTAGAGGCAGTTTTGATATTGCCTCCAGCTTAAATTATGGGGATATCTAAAATAATGGCAGTCTGCCTGAAACATTCAATCGCGTTCCTTTTGCTGCTTGCCATCTCATCGGCCGCCAATGCGGCAAATTCGCTCGTGCTTGTCCCTCTTGAAATGAACGACAAGCTTGTGACGCTTATCTCCGGACAGGACGATCCGGTGCCTGAAGGAAAGCTCAGGTTCATAGGGAATTTCAACGAACCGAGTTTTTCCATCCCGACCCTCGACAATATAACGGTAAGGGATTCCGCAGGAAACATGATCCCGCTGAAGATAGAGGAATCCAGCCTGGTTGAGGAATTCGGCGCAACGGTTTCGCTATGGCTGTCATTCGACATTCCCGCGGACGTTATTTCCAAAGACAAAGCCCTCACCCTCGAATGGGGCAATGAGGTCAGCGCGAAAAACACCAGGGTGAAGAACATAAAGGCGGATCCATCCTCTGTCGCCTCATACAGGACTTTCACCTGGAGGAAGAAAAACGACAGGGCGTCGTTCGCCACCATCGAGGTCATAGCCGACAGCAATGCCGACTACTATTTCCTGTGGTACCTCCTGCCGATGCTGCTGATCTTCATTGTCCTGACAATAAGGAAAATGTCAACCAACAGAATTCCTGAGAACGCCTCCAAATGACCACTGAAATCCAACATGCGTTCCACATCATCTGGGAGATGTTCTCGTCCCCACTGTTCCTGCTAGTAATCGCATTCGTGATCCTCATGACCTCGCGTTCTGACGGGAAAAGGAAGACAACGCTGTTCGTATCGGCCATTGCACTTTATTTCATCGTTTATTTCGTGGCAGTCCTGAATCCGAAGACAGACAAGATACTGGAAGGCATGACCAGCCCATTCATCCCGGTGATACTCCTGCTGGTCTTCCCCGCGCTGTTCATGCCACGCAACAAGTATTATAATTTTTTTCTTTCCGTGCCGGCAATTATCCTCATTGCAGCAGTGATATCAGCTTTTCTCCAATATCTCCATATCCCCGCAGCAGAAAAAAAATTCTACTGGCTGCTCATTCCATCTGAAATGCTGATTGCCGCCGTTGTCTCGTTCCTGATCCTCATGGAACCTCTCATGAAGCTCGGTCAGTTCCGGGCGCTTGTCAGATGCACTGCTTTCCTTGTGCTGATGTACGGTGGATACGCGCTGAGACAGGACTATCTCGACTACAAGGACATGCTCTCGCGGAGGAAAAACTACACGAGCGGCATACTGAACCTTTCCGAAACCTCGCCGGTGATGTCGGCAAAAGGTGACCGGAACTACGCCTATCTTCCGTCGGCCCCGTGCCGTTTCAGCGCCGACGGCGGGTACATCCAGGGATGCAACATGGAAATGGCGCAGCGTTTTCTCCAGCTCAACTTCCTGAAGGTGTCCGGAGGCGATGTCACCGAAATGCAGTTCATGTCAAAAATCCTTGGGGTCTTCACTTTTTTCCTGATCCTGGCGCTGGTCTTCGCGAGATGGTTCTGCGGCTGGCTATGTCCGCTGTCATTCATCGGGGACATTGTCGACAGGTTGCGCCGGCTCTCCGGGATGCCGCATCTGAAACCGACCGACCCCGTAAAGATAGGCTACATATTTTCCGGAGCCGCGATATCCGGATTCGCCCTCGCCCTTGCAAAATGCTATCCGCACATCGACGAAAACGGGAAGTTCATGGGATGCAAGATCCCGCTTTACCCGTTCTGCAAGATATGTCCCGGCCAGCAGGTCTGTCCGGTGATGTCCTCCGGCCTCTCGCAGTATCCCTCGCTGCCCGGCTGGGAATGGGTCTGGGGCTCATACAGAATCGGCGTGGTCCTGATGCTTGTATTTTTCATTGCGACTTTCGCAATCGGGCGCAGGCTGTGGTGCTACTTCTGTCCGATGGGTATGATCTCTGGGATATTCAACCGCGGCGGGATGATGGTGCTGAAGAAGGAGCCTCTGAAATGCAACCACTGCGGCGTCTGCAACGAGGTATGCCCGATGCACATCGATCTGGTCCGTTCGGAAATGAAGAACAAGGATGTAAGCTCGTACAGCTGCCTCCTGTGCCTCAAATGCGTACAGAAATGCCCTCAGGACTCATGCCTCGGTCTCGAGTTTGCGGGCAGGAAAATAACGGAGTCGAAATACAATGGGTAATACAGACAGACAATTCAGCGGAATGCACGGCCTGCCGCCAAGGCAGACCACCAACGCAAATGCGTCAAAGCGCATCGATGCGGTCATGAACGACCAGCTCAGCCGCCTTTCCCAAATCAAGGTGAGGCCGCCGAACATCGCATATTTCGAGAAGATCATGACCTCCCTGGACAACGTCCCATCCTCCAAACCGAAGGTCGGATTATACTGCAACATGGTCCCTTATGAGCTTATAAACGCATTCGGCGCCCGGGCCATCAGGCTTGGCTGCGGCAATCCTGCCGCCGTGCCCCTCGGCGAGGAGATAATCACCGGCGATGTGTGCCCGCTTGTCAAAGCTTCGATAGGGATGATGCTATGTCCCGGCTCACTGGCTTCCCAGTGCGACTGTTTCGTGCTTCCGACATCATGCGATGCGAAGAAGAAGCTGGGAGAGATCCTTTCCGACTACAAACCTGTCTTCATGCTGAATCTTCCCGCTGAACAGAATTCCAATCTCTATCTCGACCAGACCGCAAAGGAGCTTGAGCGGCTTTCGGAATTCCTGGGAAGCACGTTGAAACGGAAACTCGACAAGGCCGCCTTGAGGGAGGAAATAAGTCAGTCGAACAGGAGAAGCTCGCTGATGCGCGAGATATATAGGTTGCGGATCTCGCGTCCGGATCTGGTTTCCATCAGGGATCTCTTCCTGATGATCCAGGCGGGCTTTACCGGCATCCCGCTTTCGGAATGGAATTCGGAGACGCAGAAGATGCTTGAATGGCTCGCAAAGGAGATGGACACACCTGCTCCCAAACGGAAAAAGACCAGGCTGGTCCTGACAGGCGCCCCGATGCTCTGGCCCAACTTCAAGGTATTGTCCGTGCTCGAGGACAGCGACAGCGTGATCTCGGCCGACACGCTCTGCACGGGGATGCAGAGCTGCATCGATCCGTCTGCGGCTGACGAGTCCGGCCTGAAATACATGCTGCGCTCGCTTGCCATGAAATACATATTCGCCTCGATATGCCCGTGCTTTATTTCGCAGGCGACAAGGCTGAACCGGGTCATCGACCTGGTCAGGGAGACATCTGCAAAGGGAGTTGTGAACCATGCCCTGCGCCTCTGCCAGCTCAACGATCTGGAGAACTACCGCCTGCACCAGATCATGAGGAAGAACAAGATCCCGCTGTTGGACGTGAGGACCGACTACAGCCTCGAGGACACCGAGCAGCTGAGGATCAGGGTGGAGGCATTCCTGGAAACTCTGTCATGACGGCACCTGCGTCACGTCAGGAAAAAGAATATTGCGGGAATACCAATATGCGGTAATTGAGCTATTTTATGAAGAGGCAATTTCAAAATTGCCTCATATGAGCTGATTTCAAAGTTGGAGTGCGCTGCTTTAGCGTGTGTAACCTGTCGAATGCAAAGACACACTAAAGTTGTGAACTCCAACGGGTTTGTTTCCGCAACTGCCGTTTTTCGTATTTTTGAAATCAGCTCATGAAAGCAATCGGTTGTTTTTTGAATTGCATATCTCTCTAAGATCCCCATAAGGATGCTGACATGGCTACTGAAAACGGCGCAGTGAAGGAAAAGAGGAAATTGCGGCATGTGAAGAAACGGATTTTCTTCTATTCCCTCATGGGACTCGTGCTGGCCCTCCTGGTTTTCGACCTGTATTGCGAGATATACACGCTCCCCTCATCAATAGAGAGGGCGATACAGCGGAAACTCCAGGAGAAAGGCTTAATCATTACCATTAAGAATGCCCGCGCAGGCATATTCCACGGTGTCGTGCTTGACGATGTCACAATAATGGATCCCACATTCACCGACCGGAAGATGTTCACGGCTGAAAGCATCAGGTTCAGCCTGCCTCTCAGGCTGAAAGGGCTGTCCATGGAGAAGTTTTCAATCCATGGCGGGAATCTCAACATTCCGCTTTTCCCCGAAACCGGCGAGGAAGGCCTGCATGATGTCCTCAACTTCCAGAACATTGAGGCGAATATCGAACGGAAGGGCAACAGCCTTGAAATCCTCTATGCTACAACCCTGCTGAATGGTTTCCTCCTGAACGTATCCGGAGAGTTGCGTGACGTCTTCTCGGAAGGCAGTTTCATTTCCCAGAGCGCGGAAGGGCTCGATCAGAAGGATATTGCGCCATCTTCGTCGGTATCGGCAATCCCCATGAACACCAGGGCGTTTTTCATGAACGAGCTCAGGAACGTAAAGAGGAGCACATTCTCGAAGATGCCGCTCCTGCAGGTCCACCTCAACCTCAACATGAAGGAGCTCTCAAAAAGCATGGTCGACTGCAAGCTGAAGATCCCTTCGTTCAAGTTCAGGGACTATTCGGTGGAGGAGATCGGCGGGATGCTCTCCCTCAAGGATAAATCCCTGCATCTGGACAACCTTATCGCCAATCTCGGTAAAACCGGACAGGTCAAGGTTGGGGGCGAGCTCGATCTGCAGTCAATGACCTTCAAGGGAATCATCAACGGGAAACTTCTCCTGAACAAGTTCCAGCTTTCGGAAGAATTCCCTGCCATGAAGAACATTTCAATTCCGGACAAGATGTCCGATATTGAAATCATTATCGGCAGCTTCTCCATACTCACATACAACGG
>JANYBI010000411.1 GCA_025360875.1 Lentisphaerota bacterium | reverse complement strand
CCCTGGAGGAGCGCCCATTTGAAAGTGAGCGGTTTTTTCTGCAAGTCAAAACTGGATTCGGCACTGGCGTCAAGTTTCAGGAAGCGGTCCCATCTCCGGAAAACGAAACCTGTGGCGCTCGGAGATTCGCAGAGGAGTTCTCCTCTGGCCAGAGATGGTGCATTGACGCCCGGCACGAGCGGGTCCGTCACCGAAACCTTGATCTGTGAAAGTGGCGGAACAGTGTCCGGAGTCATTTCGTGCGCCATTTCTATCATCTTCAATTCATCAATCAGGCTTCCATCCAGAACGGCAGGATGTGCCTTGCCGGTGAAATAGTCTTCCGGTGACGCATTCGCCTTGTACGCCAAACGCAAAAGGTATTGGATCGTCGGCATCAGGAGTCCCTGTTCGACGAGAAGTTTTTTGATTTCGGGGGAGAATGCGGCCGAGGTATGGATCGCAGCATTGAGGAACGGAATATCGCTGCCTGACGAACCGCGTGAAAGAATGTAATACGGACAGTTCAACGGCAACACGTCGCCCCAGAACCCATGTCCGTTATGGCCGGGATGATAGTCGTGATGCGCCGGATAGAAATAAAGGTTGTTGGCGCGATACTGCGCATACAATTGATTGATCCCGCCGGCATTCATTATTGCAAAACGCGGGTTGCATCCACCGCGGTCGGGCGGAGCTGCGGTTGATGAATTCCCGAATGATACGCATGTCCTCACGCCCATGAAAACTGCATAATCCTGGTTCTCCAGCCTCTGTTCCGGAGTGTACTCGAATGATTTGACCTGAGGGAACTCCTTGCGGTCGATGGCGGAATGTTCGCGGTCACGGTTGTCGTAGAAATCGCCCTTGTTGCCGGCGGCGGTCTTCGCCTCGTACCATGCGTTCAATTTCTTCTCAACATCGTTACGCTCCGACAGGCATGGGCGATCGACAGCAGGAGCCGCATTGGCGGCGGCGGCAACTGAAGGCTCATCCTTGAGCTCTCCGAATTTCTTCACCAGCCCGTCCCAGAGCTTCCCTGTCGCGGTCGGGTCCAGCTTTCCATGATCCATGAATTCAAGAGTGCCCCAGGCCATCGGATTCGCCCAGATCATGTCACGTTCCACCCGCTGCGGATTAAGGAGATCAGTGACACGGACAGCCGGCTGATCCTTATATTCCGGAGTGTTCCACATCGGCTCTAGTGCAAGATGCATTATGTCACCGGCCTTGAATGGAGTCCCGTTTTCCGGACGCATGATTTTCCAGTCTAGAAACAATTCCTGCACATATCCAAGTCCGTCCGCATCTTTCTTATAGGCGGATTTTATTCCCTTGCCTTCGGCCTCTTCGATAGTCTTCTCGACCTTTCCGCCGGGAGAGAGTTCTCCATATACGGCATAAGCCGTCGCCTTAGCGCCTTCTGTGTACCAGTATGCGTCGATATGCAGGAACTGCATGGGCTTCTTCGGCACCTGATCGGGATACGGACCGGTGTTGATGCGAATCTGGACACAGTCGCCACACCATGCCCGTCCACGAGAAAGAGCGGGGTTTATATGGTTGGACATCGGGGTCTTGTCCTTGAACTGGAACGCCAGATACAGTCCATCATCGCCATACATTGCGGCGACCCGCACTAACCTGCGCGGTTCCTCGATGCTGTTTGTGATCACGATGGCGCCGCTCATGTCCCAGTCCTTCAGATCGCCGTCCAAAGCCACAGGTTTGGAAACCGGCACCGTCTGGAGAACATGGTTCAGCGTCGGAGTTTCTGTGGCCGGCACGATGTTAGAAAATAGGAAAGCACAGGTCATAAAAAAGCAGATCCTCATTAACAGTCTCCTTCATCCTTGAGGCAATATCTCCAGTGTCCTAAACAATTCCATCGGGGTCGGAATCTGTATCGGCATCGGAAAATGAGTTCAATCGAAAACGATTCCGATACCGACCCCGACATCGATAAAACATGTTCCGTTCATACATGGAATTTGAAAACACCAATATTTGAACACATTACACTAAAGCCCGACAGGTTCCGCAGGAGGATTAGCGTGTGTATTTTTTTGAAATCAGCTGAGGCAATTTCAAAATTGCCTCTTTTGAGCTGATTTCTAAAGTTGGAGTTCACGGCCCTGGTCGCCGAAGGCGCTGCCAGAGGCAGGTAAACTTTAGCGTGCGTAACCTATTGAATACCAAGACACACTAAAGTTGTGAACTCCAACGAAGTGTATTGCCGCAACAACCGTTTTGGCAGTTTTGAAATCAGCTCAAAGCTTACGACTTCTTCCCATCCTTACAGATCGCGCCTTCCTTGAAAATCCTGCCGATTGAGAGTGCGGCGGGCTTGGGACGGCCATGGAAATCGAATATTGCGGTGTTAGCCATACAGGGGAAGGCATCACGTCCCATCCAGATAATGACGCCGCCGATTCCGGGGAAACGATCCTTGCATGCCCTTACAGCGATTTCAAGCGCATGGCGCTGGCGTTCCTGGCTCCATTTGACAAACTCCTCGAGGTTGCGAGGTTCG
>JANYBI010000737.1 GCA_025360875.1 Lentisphaerota bacterium | reverse complement strand
GTTTTTGAAAGTGTTTAAAACGAGTTAGATAAAGATGGATATGTGCAAATACATATCCAATCTGTCATAAATAATATTGACTGGCAAACTCAGGCGGGCGTATCTGATCAAGGAATTGTAAAACCATTAAATCCAGATAAGAAATAAATTTTGATTCCGAGCGCAGAATGCGCTCCATGGAGTGCGGTGATTCATCACCGCCTTTAACGACGGAATTTATTCCGTCCTAAAGAATGAGAAAATGAAAGAACCGCGAAATGAATTTCGCGGAACATGGCGGTGATAAATCACCGCACTCCAAGTAAAAATCGGAGATTTTTATGAATACCTTAAAAAATACGTGGCATCATAGTCCGCCCCATGTTTTCATAGCAAATACGAACTATATGGTCACCTCTGGAACCTATCAAAAAGCACGCCTTTTCAATACCTCCGAAAAGCTCAAGATGCTTGAAGATATAATCTTCTCCTCCTTATCTGAATACACGTGGACTCCTATTGCCTGGGCCATAATGTCAAATCATTACCATCTCATAGTCAGATCTCCCAATGAAAATGACACTGGACTAGGTAAAATATTCAAAACTATCCATGGGAGAAGCTCAATTAATTTAAACAAGTCAGATAATATTCCTGGCCGAAAGATCTGGTTTGAATTCTGGGACTCATGCCTCGCCTATGAAAACAGTTATTACGCAAGATTGAAATATGTAATGAATAATCCGGTACATCATGGTATTGTAAAGAACGCGGAAGACTATGAGTTCTGCTCAGCCGGCTTTTTTAAATTCAATGCCGACAAGCAAATAAGAAAACGACTTGAGTCATATAAAACAGGAAACCTGAAAATTAACGATAATTATTGATTGCGAAGCACTTGGCCTGTCGCGCCGTAGCTTTTACGCGAAGGCGGAAGTGCGGTGATTCATCACCGCCTTTAATGATGGAATTTATTCCGTCCAAGAAAGATAATTCGCGAAATAAATTTCGCGGAACAAGGCGGCGATAAATCGCCGCACTCCAAGTTCGCTAACGCGAAAAATACAGAAGGATAAATAATTATGGAAACAATCGGACAAAAGATTATATCTGAAATCAACAGTCTCAACATTAAAAAAGGCCAGGCGGCATTATGCTGGCTAGGCCAGCACAGCTACGTGCTTAAACTTGGGAAAACCGTCATATATATCGATCCTTATCTTTCTCTGGACAATGGACGGAATTTCCCTCCTCCGATAAAGGCCGAGGAACTGACGAACGCCGATATCATCACCGGCTCACACGACCACATCGACCATATCGACCGTCGAGTATGGCCGACCATCGCTTCAAAATCTCCCAGTTCGGTATTTGTCCTACCAAGGGCGGTAAAAGATTCCGTACAGAAGGAAACCGGCATACCTGAAAACCGTCTCAGGGGCCTTAATGACGGGGAAACTGTAAAAATCAAGGATGTCACTATTTCCGCAATACCTGCAGCCCATGAATTCCTGGACTATGATGAGAAAACAGGCCTTTATCCGCATCTCGGATTTATCTTTGAAGGGAATGGCGTCACTCTTTATCATCCCGGCGACTGCTGCATCTACGAGGGCATTCATGCAAAGCTCCGCAAATGGAAAATCAACATCGCGACTCTTCCAATCAACGGCAGGGATGCTGAGCGCTACTCGAGGAACTGCATAGGCAACATGACATATCAGGAAGCTGCGGATCTCGCAGGTTCAATAAAGCCGTCCCTGACTATTCCGGCGCACTATGACATGTTCACTGGCAACTCGATCGATCCAAAACTGTTCATCGACTACATGAAAGTGAAATATCCGGAATTGAAGACGATGCTGATGGAACACGGGAAAGTAACCAAAATAAATTAAACCGGCAAAATGCCGGCTTAATTTATTTTGAACGGCAGTCCTTCCGGAAACGTATCCTGCGGTTCATATCCAATGGCCTGTCTGGCAGGCTCGAGATCGAACATCTGCCTGGTCTTACACTTGGAAGTAGCTGGCAGAATAATGAAAGTGATGTTTTCAGCCTCAACCGCATTTATGAAATATCTGCAGGCATCATTATGGCTGAGGAAGATGTTCTGACTCCACTCACTGCTCGCCATTTGCTGGGCTTCCTTGGGAGTTCGAGTGAACCAGCCTATCCGTACCGCAATGACTGATAGTCCGAAATTTATTGAATACATCTGCCCCAGCGCCTCGGCAAAGATTTTTGTCACTCCATAATGGTTTACAGGGGCAGTACCATGTTCTATTTTCATGGGCAGATCATTCTTCTTCCAAAGTCCGCTTACAACCTGCATTGATGATGCCAGTATCACACGGCGCAACTTGTGTCTCTTTGCTGAGTCCATGACATTGTAGGTTCCGACAATATTTGACGGAAGGAGCCGGGTCATGAAATCGCAGTCGTTTGGTTCGGCACCGAGATGGATAAGTGTGTCCATTGAATCCATGGCATTGTCGATGGCTTTCATATCGGAAACTGAACCGACATGGGAATCCTCGAGATTAGGCGTTTTCACAATGTCAAATCCCCGGACATAATGGCCAGAGGCAATAAGAGCAGGCGAAATGGCTTTGCCAACCGCTCCGGCAGAACCTGTCAAAAGTATGCGATATTTAGGCATAATTATTTGAAAGGATTATGGATTCTGACCCCTCTTATGATTTGACCGTGATTCATATCCTCCGTAAGAACAGTCTCGCATCTTGAGCTTTCAGCAGCGGCAACAATCAAAGCGTCCCAAAACGAAATCCTGTTGAGGATATGGCAGTCTATCGCATTTTCAATGAGTTCCGGTGCAACCAGGACAGTTTCAAAATTCTGAAAAGAATGGACAAGACTTTTTGCTGTCAGGGGGTCTACTCCCATCTTTTTTGTTGAAACCATGAAGAATTCCTGGAGAACCTGTGTAGATATGACTCCGCAATTATCTTCGGCGCATTTCTTGAGATATTTCCTGCTTATCTCCTTCTTGCGGGGATTTGACGAATCAAGGCTGTAAATCAGGATATTCGTATCCAGGAAAATCTTAGACATCGTAGATATCCTCGCGTCTCCATTTCCTACCTTTGAGTCTCGCCTTTGTACCGTCCATGATGATCAGAGCTTCATCAAGCCATTGTGTGGCAGTGGGGTTGAAAGTCTTTGCAAGATTGTTCCTCAAAAGCCTGTTCAGCGAGAGATTATGCTTCCTCGCATATTCCCTTCCCTGCTTCAAAAGCTTGTCGTCCAGCGATATTGTCAGGTTCTTCATGTATCCTCCTAAATAAATTATAGGTGCACACATGGACTGTGTCAAATATGCAAATGCATTTTCTCTGAATATTGGCTGTTAGCAATGCTTCAGTATTTATTATTGAAGGCGAAATGGCTTTGCCGACCGCTCCGGCGGAACCTGTCAGAAGTATGCGGTATTTAGGCATTCTTGTTTTTCGCTTTAGAAAAAGTCACGCACCAATCTTTTTTGTTGCTTAAATAAAAGTAAATACCCATAAATAACATCGGCACCATGCATGCCAGAGGTAAAATATGACTGTATTTATTAATTCCATTGTATTTTGAAAATGCTCCGGAAAACCCTTCTATGGTAAATGCCCATGGTAAGACTAGCAAAACAGATCCTACAATTGTAATGCCAATAAATCTCACATGGCTCCAAAATCTTTCCTTCTTCATTTTATAGCTGGTTATTTTCTCCGCTTTCAACATTGAAAACATCAGGAGATTAACTACATACAGGATGCTTGCAATTAAGGTCATGTAATAAATAGGGAAAAACAAGATTTGATCAAAGCTACTGTGCCCGCCAAGAAACAGCAGGAATGGCAGAAGAACGAGAAATGCAATGGACGTCGCCCAGCATGCCAGAATTCTAAGTTGCTGAATTATAAAGAGTTTCCCATGATCAACAGGCAAAGATAAAAGATAATATCTTGAGAGAAAATGCTGGTTCCTCCAGTTTGAGCCAAAAATATGGACCACCGGTATCATGCAAATTATACCGAAAATATAAAAATAAATAAAGAATATCATAAAGAAATCTTTCGAGAAATCCTCCATGAAAATCAACACAAAAGGAACACTAAGGATAATTAGCAGGTTGACGATCCAGTAAAGCTTCAAATCCATGAAATCCCTTTTTAGGAAATGCTTAAGCATCAGTAAGCCTCCTTACAACGGCATCTACCAGAGTCTCATTTTCTTTTACGAAATCCCTTATTGGAGAAAATGTAAGCTGCCTTCCTTTGCTCAGTAAAAGAATTTCATCTGCGTATTTTTCCAAACCTTCAGGTATATTCGTAGCCAATATGACGGTGGTTTTCTGATTATCCTTCATCTTTTTGAGTTCCTTAAGGAACCGTATGCGTCCAACTATATCAAGGACTGCAGTAATTTCATCTATAATCAGGAGTTCTGGCCGAGAAGCAATCGCTCCAACTATCTGCAATCTGCGAAGTTCTCCTGCCGAATAATTCCCTACTCGATCGGAATAATCGACGCTAAAGGTCTTCATCAGTTCCATCTCGTAGGATTTGTCATAGTCCGGATAGAAAAAACTGTGAAATTCAAGAAAGTCTTTAGCATCCCAATCGCCTGGAAGATCGATTTTTTCCGAAAGATAGCTTGTCTTGAGCCTGACCTGCCAAGGATCGTCTTCGGGATCCATGTCCTTTATGGTAAGCTTCCCGGAATTTCTATGGTGAAAGCCCATGATGATGTCGAGAAGACTCGTTTTACCTGCACCATTTTCTCCGAGGATCGCAAGGAATGACCCTTTTTTCACACTGAAGTTCAAACCGCTGAGAATATGTTTTTCTTTAACACTATAAACTATGTTTTCAGCAAAAATCATATTTTCCCATAGGCTTTATGCCTTAAAAATTAGTTTTCCTCATGGAGTTTGGTCTTGTCGCTGTATCGAATCTTGATGATGGAAGCTCTGACATTTGAGGTTCCGGCAGTGGATTGACCAGCAGTTCGAGGTTTTCTGCGAATTTCGCATCCAGCACGCCAATGCGGCGTATCGCACTGTGCGGCAGACAGCTCCTCTTGACGGCTGTCTCCGGCTGCCAGCTGAAAACCTGTTTGCCCGCCGCCAAGGCAACTACCAAGTCCGGACTTTCCACACCCAGGACCGTATTAGCCCAAAGGAGATCTTCAGTCAGGCTTCTCGATTTGGATTTTTCTATCTGTGAAACTCCGGAAATCAACTTGTCATATTTGTCCTGCGGCTCATCCGGGCTTAGGCGTATCCTGAATTTAATATTGGTCAGGCTGAAGTTGCTCACAAGGAACTGGATGATTGCCTTGACTATGTCAGTCTCGGAAAAACCGCGGAATTGCGGATCCGTATGCATGAGCCTGGATTCCTCGGTGACCGGTTCACTGATATAAAGAATCTTGATGTCATTCTTCGGGAGTATTTCGGGTACTCTTCTCCTGTTGACTTCACCTTCGAAAAGCAGAGCCACATCGTCGAGATACTGGTTGTTCGTCCTGAAAACCTTCCTCATGGAAAATTTTTCGGTCTGGACGATCTCAAATGCCGACTTGTCAGTCACCCATACCTGGTCGGGAAGATAATTCATCCAGGTGACCGGGATATTCTTCCACATCTCCCTGGACAAGAAACGCTGCCTGTATCCGATCCAGTGGTCCAGTACTGAAGCCGACCTGACCTTATTCTTCGCGGCAAGCGCTATGGCCCTGCGTTCGAGGTCGGAGATGAAGCTGGTGCTTGTCAGGACAAGATCAATGCTTCTCCTGTTGCTGCTTATGAAATCCAGGGATACGAGATCCATCTTGCGGATCTTGTTCTCGAATATCTTGACAGCCGGCCCCTCGAGACAGAAAAAATAGTTCTTGTTGGATTTCGCTTTGACCATCGAAGACAGTATCTGGGCTCCCCCCTCTTCCGAGGAGACAACCAATATATTACGTGGCTTGTCCACTGGTGAATTCATTTAGTCCTCTTCCTTTTTCAAGATGCCAATATACATCGTATGTCGAGAAATAGAACAGCCCTTACGGGCTTAACTGCGAAATCGCCTTGAAATAAAAAACCCCGGTTTTTGAGGACGGGGTTTTGTATTTATAACTGAGCAAGAGGTTCAGTCTCTGCTGCTGTAGCCACCGCCACCGCTGCCTCCGCTGCTTCCTCCACTGAAACCGCCGCTGGAACCACTGCTGTATGTGCTCATCCTGGGGCGTCTTTCCGCGCGACGTCTTTTCTCGCTGGGCTTCTCAAAATGACGGCGGTTGCGGATCTCCTTGAGCACGCCCTCCTTGTCAAGCTTCTTCTTGAGCCTGCGGAGCGCGCGATCAATCTGTTCGCCTTTTTTCATGCGTACTTCTATCATCTGTTTCTTCACCCCCTTCACTTTGCTATGGGTGTTCTAATTTCTTATGTATTTTGCGTTCATATATAAATTTTCCGCGAGTGCGAAAAATTTATTCGTAGACAAAACCTGATTCGTCGATGAGCATGGCCTTGAGCTTGGTCAGGGCCTGGTTCTGGATCTGCCTGACGCGTTCCCTGGTCCTGCCTATTTCCTGGCTGACTTCCTCAAGGGTTCTCGGCTTGTTGCCGTCGAGGCCGAATCTCATCTTGAGTATCATCTTCTCCCTCTCGTCAAGGCTTTCCATCAGATTGGTCAAGCGACCGACTGATTCAAGATCCCCGAGGATTCTGTCAGGTATGGAAGCTCCCCTGTCGGGAATGATATCCTGGAATTCGCCGTCTTCGCCCTGCTGGATGGGATCGTGCAATGAGAATGTCCTGAGATCCGCGAGCCTGAGACCGGCGACGGTACGTTCACTGAACTCAAGGAAACTTGCGATTTCCGCGTCAGTGGGTTCGCGTCCGAGCTTCTCAGTGAGCTTCAGGCGTGCGGACTTGATCTTGTTGATCTTTCCTGCCGACTGTACGGGGATGCGGATGGTCTTGCTCTGGTTCGCCAGGGCGCGGCGCATCGACTGCTTGATCCACCATGCGGCATATGAACT
>JANYBI010000218.1 GCA_025360875.1 Lentisphaerota bacterium | reverse complement strand
GCCTCAGGACCAATTCCCTTGTCGCCGCCGCATGGTCGAATCCGACCGTGTCAAAGTCCGGTAGGTCCCAAGCGCCACCATAGATCGCCAGAGGTATGCCTGCATTGCGGATCCGGTCCAGCATGGATCTCTGTTCGTCCGATACGAGCGAGTACCGGTGTGCGATCACTCCTATGGGTTTGAATCCCAGCAGGCGCTGCAGTTCCGAGGTTTCAAGATTGCTGGGGGGAATGCTCAGGACCTGGTGACCGGCCGTCTCCAGCGCCTGCAACGTTGATATCTGTATGGATATCTCCCAGCCGGGCGAAACCTGCCCGTCCGTCCGTGTCCCGGTAAACGGGGAAATTACCAGCACCGCACGGTCCAGCAGTTGCTTGCTGGCGACTGATGCTGCAGACGACACCATCTTCCATTGGCGTCCTTCGCAGCGCAACAGTTTTTTGTCCGCCAGCGATGTTAGCGCCCGGTGCGTGGTGGGCTGTGAAATTCCAAGACGCCGGGAAAGTTCCTGTTCCGATGGCAGAAGTCCGTCGGGGAATTCCCTGCTGTCGGCGAGCCACTGCTGCAGCTGCTTTACAGCCCGGTGCCGGGGTTTGCCCAAGTCTGAAATTGTTGTAGCGCACATGGCATATGCTCCAAGATTATTATTCATTTTAATTCAGTAAACGAGCATTGTCAAACAGTTAATTCAATATTATTCATTAATTTTCAAAGGCCCGCAGCCTTTCTATAGTTCGGAAATATATCTCTCGCACAAAGGCACAAAGCCACGAAGTGAAAATTTGCATGTCGCCTGATTTAAGGCGATAATAGATGGATGAATGCCAGAATAAAACAAGGCCATCCGGTTTACCCGCCTATGGAGCTTGTCGGGCTTAGAAATAAGCGTGACTGCGGGTGATTTTGCTTGTAGTAGCGCATGTTTGCGCGTTATTCCTGTTTTTCAGATTCCATTAAGAACGCTCGAACACGAGCTACTACAAGCGAAAAATCTTAAGTCCGACAGGCTCCTATGGCGGCGCCGAAGGAGACCAAGGTTTTGTTTTATATCCGTTTTCATCCGCAAGCGAATCTTGAAAAGGTTCGCCGCAAATTTTCTTTCACAGAGCTCTTCCCCCCCAGTGGTTGCTGCCGCATTTGAAGGCAACCCTGAATTTCCTTGCCATCTTCGCGGCTACTATTATATTACTCGCCTTTCCCAAAAGGTAAGGCAAACCATTATAAGCATTATAAAGGAGCTGATAAGATGATTATCGAAGCAGGGCTTTTCAATCACATGGTGCTACAGCGCAACAGCAAAAATGTCTGTGAAGCGGAATTTTCAGGAACATGCGGGACGAACGGTGCGGTCATGGTGGCCGTGATGAAAGGTAAAAAGGCGATGAAGGTTTTTTCCGGTATCAAGGTCGGAACGGCCTCAAGAGGAAAGATGCGCGGACGCATAATCGGTCTGCCTGCAGGAGGCCCCTACAATATCCAGCTCTCGGTCAAGAATGAAAAAGCCACCATCGGCGATCTGCTCGTAGGCGACGTGTGGCTGCTGGGCGGCCAGTCGAACATGCAGGGATGTGGACTCTTCCCGAAAAAACGCCTCGCTGCGGATCCGCTGGTGCGCGCGTTCTACATGGATGACCGCTGGGCCGTCGCGAAGGATCCCGTGCATAACATGTGGGAATGCGTCGACCAGGTGCATATCGATCTCTGCGGGATGCGTCCGGCGAAACCTGATGCCGGCTGGGGCGTATGTCCCGGACCTGCATTCGCAAACGAGATGCGCCGTCTTACCAAGGTACCTCAGGGAATCATAGCGTGCGGACACGGCGGAACTTCGATGACGCAGTGGGATCCGGCCCGCAAAAACGAGGGCGGCAAGAGCCTTTATGGTGCGCTAGTACGGAGGCTCAACAAGAACGGCGGACGTGTCGCCGGCATGATCTGGTACCAGGGCTGCAGCGACGCCAATCCCAACGATGTCAAATTATACACGCAAAAAATGAAAACCCTCATTTCCTCGCTGCGGCGCGACTGCGGGGACAAGGAACTTCCAGTGGCGATTGTCCAGATTGCACGTGTCGTCGGATGGAGTCCGGAAACCGCCGTCCCCTGGAATTCGGTACAGGAACAGGAGCGTCTGCTTCCCAAGGTCATATCCAATTTCGCAACAGTGCCGGCAGTAGATCTGCCTTTGGATGATTGCATCCACATAAGCGGCGCAGGACAGTATGTGCTTGGAGTACGGCTTGCGAACGCGATTAATGTGATTCGCAATGGCCGCAAGGCGGGACTTCCGCCGATTGCCCTGAAAAAAGTCAGGATTGAAACTGTCCGCGGACTTGGGGTGGCTGTCGTCGAGTTTGAGAATGTTGCCGGCGGTCTGCGTTCCGCCGACCGGTCAAGCGGATTCTCGATCGTGAATGAGAACGGTCCGAACAACCATTTTGACATCCAGCTGGAAAAGAACTGCGTCCGTATCAGGAGCACCCTTGCGTCCGATATGGTGGAAACAGCTTCCCTCCATTACGGATATGGAACTGATACATACTGCAACATCACCGACGATGAAGGCCGCTCACTGCCTGTCTTTGGCCCTGTCCGTCTGGGAGTTCCCCGCGCCATGACGCCGTTCATAAAGGAAGCGCTGGTAAGTCCGTTCCAGCCGTCGGCAGGAAAACTCCACGACCTGAATCTTCCGGAAAATCTGGACTCGCTTCAGATGCAAAAGCGCGTTTTCGCCGAAAATTTCCTGAATCTCCATCCGGAGATCGCCAGCCAGGGCAACGTTGACAAAGTTGTCTATTATGCCTTTAAATTCTCATGTCCGGAACCGATGAATCTCGCTTTGAGCCTGGGATATGACGGTCCGGTAAAGGCCTGGGTTGACGGGAAACAGATATTCCATGATCCCAATGGCATCAATCCGGCGACTCCGGCAAAAGGCATGGCAAAATTCTCCGCGGCCGAAGGGACGCATGAGATCGTCGTCGCATTGGGGACGAACAACGGCGCGGCCTGGGGCATCTTTGTGAAACTTGAACGGCTCGATGTGAAAAAGAGCCAGCTTATCAAGGGCAAAGAGAGCTACGCGATGCCGAAATTCCTGTGACAGGGAATTTCTGGAATTTCAAGGCAATTTCAAAATTGCCTCTTTTGAGCTGATTTCTAAAGTTGGAGTTCACGGCTTTAGCGTGCGTAACTTATTGAATACCAAGACACACTAAAGTTGTGAACTCCAACGGAGCATATTGCCGCAACAACCGTTTTCGGTAGTTTTGAAATCAGCTCATTCAATTGAAACGTACCCAGAGACCGAGTGACAAGGTTGCGAATTTCGCAATAACTTAGTCATATGGAATGGACGAAAAGACTTTCACACGAAATTTATTTTGACGTGTTTTCCGCAAGCTCCGGCATAGGCGGTGAGCATGAACAGTGAAAGGTTAGCACCCTTTTCTATCCTAGCAAGACTGGCTTGCGAAGTATGGAGTCTTTCGGCAAGCTGGGACTGCGTGAGTCCTGCCTTCTTCCGCGCTCCGTAGAGTTTTCCAGCAACTTCAAGCGCGATCTTCGCCCTCTCTACAGCCTCCTTGTTTTCCAAGGATGCTAAAAAAGCCTTTCGAGATTCCGCCTGTTTCCCATATTCTTTACTAAAACCATTTTTCAGCGCTCTGAGTTCATTAATCAAGGAAATGTCATATTTCTTTTTCATAGCATGTTCTCCCTTCTCATATGGAATAATATATCATTAATAATATATTTCAAGCCCAATTTACGTAAATATATGTTTTTCGCCGGAAAGAGAACATGGTTGGATTTTTCCGGCAATAGTCGTTATGCCAAATCATGGCCATTGCCTGTGTAATGGGAGAAATGCGACTATGAGTTTTGATAGGATGATTAGAAGATTGAAAGGTTCTACTGCCTGCAAGGCCAATCTTGTTTTAGGCAGAAGGGGAAATCCATTTTGGGTTCAGGAAATATTTGACCACTGGTGCAGAAGTCAGGAAAAGGTGGAATCAGTGAGAAAATACACTATGAATAATCCCGTTAAAGCTGGACTGGTTAAAAGTCCTGAGGATTGGCCCTGGTTAAAACTTCAATAATAGTATGTTGGGCTTTAGCCCGACAATGAATTTAAAACTGAAAGACGAAGAGTGTCGGGCTGAAGCCCAACATACTTATTTCCAGATCCTGGTGTTAAGGTTCAGTTCCTCGATGATCATTCCGGACAGGGATAGATTGTCAAAATAGTCCTTAACAAGGCTGAAATCTTCATTTGAACTGAAGATCCTTGGCTCGAAAAGATCCTTGCTCACTGAAACGGCGACATAGACTTTTGAGTTCTTGAATGAAAGGTAGATCGTATTCTTGAGATTGTTCCTGAACTCGGTAAGCCTCTGCATGAGTCCGGGAGTCAGGATATATCTTGCAGTGATCTGATCATCGCCATATACGACAAAAAGCTTTTCAAACTCGGGATCCTCGAGCTTTATGAGCGTTCCGCTCCTGGTCAGGTTCCAGGACTGGAAAATCTTGCCGAGGAACCCGAAAGTCTTTTCAGCGAAATCAGGCAGTACCACGGTTGTTCCTGAAAAGTTTTTGTTGAAATCGGCGACGAAAAACAGGCCGCGGAAAATCGTGTGCCATTCAGTATGATGGTTACCTTTGCTGTCGGTGGATTCCGTCTTGTATTCCGAATGGACTTCTGAGAATTCTATCTGTGTTTCCCCTATTTTCCCTGAAACGTAGTCCTCGCACTTGTATCTGTCGGGATGAGTCAGGAAAATCTGGCTGTCCATATAGGTTGGCTGTCCTATTCCGGACTCAGGGCTGTATGACAGGTTGCTGTCGACGAATTTTACCACTTCCCCCACTATCTTCATCTTGAATTCCGAAGTATATGACTTTGAAGGACCGCTTATGAATATGAAATAGAAAATGACTGCGAATATTAAAACAAGGAAGAGAGACACAATCAGTATTATAGGAGTTTTTGCCGCCAGCGACAGGAGAGCTGCAAGTCCGAGCATGGAGACGCAACCGAATATCAGGGCCAATGACCTGAAGGCGATCTTTTTCCTCGTCACTTCAAGTTCCCTGATTTTCTGGAGGAGGGATGTCTCGTAGAAGTTTTTTAAATCGTCAATCGTTTTCATATATTTGTTTTCACCGGCTGTTTCTCATCGTCCGATATCTGGAACAGTTTCTTCTTCTCAAAGCCGAAGACTGACGCGAAGATGTTAGTAGGGAACATTTCGCAGGAATTGTTGAAATCCGTCACTGCGGCATTGTATGCTCTGCGGGCGGCGGCGATCTGCTCCTCGGTATCGGTGAGGTTCTTCTGCAGGTTGAGAAACTGCCCGTCAGCTTTCAGTTCAGGGTAACTTTCCGCTATGGCGAATATCCTGCCAAGAGACGACTTGATCTCGCCGTCGAATCTTATCTTCTCGTCGGTGCCAATGTTTTCAGACATGGCCTTGGCCCTGATCTCGGCCACTTTGGTGAAAGTGTCCTTCTCATGTTTAGCATATCCCTTGACCGTCTCCACAAGATTCGGTATGAGATCATAGCGTCGTTTCAGCATTACGTCGATCGTCGCGAAGACGTTGTCCGCGGCATTCCTGCGGTATACGAGTATGTTGTAGATGAAGGCTACGATGATGAGTATGGCTATGATCGGGCATGCAATCATGCCAAGGATGGCTGTCAGCGAAGTTACCATATATAAGTCCTTTCCATATCGGTCAATGTAAATTACCAGTTACAAGTCCCCAGTTTTCAGACCTCGCCTTTTTTCATCGCATATATTGCGGCCCCCACAGGAACGGCATCATCGCCCAGGGATGATATCTTCAATGTGATGTCTTCAGGTGAAAGCGCGAAAAGAGTGTCAGCAAAACCCCTTCTGACGTGAGGCATGACTTTTTTCTGGAAAGCTTCGACCACGCCACCGCCATACACAATGCATTCAGGAGCTATGATCGAAGCCTGGTTTGCGGACGCAACTCCAAGATAGTAAAATCCCTTGTTGACGACCCTTCTTGTCAGCTTGTCCTTCGCATTATAGCATTTCACCAGGACGCTGCTTTTGATCCCGTTATAGTCATCGTCGGTATATTCGCTCAGAAGGCTTTCCCTGCCTTCGTCAACAATGAGCTTCTGGAACTGCCTGCAGAATGCGGTCTTGCTGCAGTATGCCTCGATACAGCCCTGTTTCCCGCAGCCGCATTTTCTGCCGCGGTATTCGATTATCTCATGGCCCAGCTCCCCTGCACAGCCTCTGACGCCGGTATGCATTTTCCCGTTTATTATAATTCCTCCGCCAAGACCGGTGCCGACAAAATAGCCGACAACATGGCTGTATCCTTTCGCGGCACCGCATTTGAATTCCGCAAGAGTGCCGAGATTGCCATCGTTCTCAAGGTATATCTTTTTCCTAAATATCTGCTGGAAGCGTTTCCGCAGGGGCTGGTTTATCCATCCGAGGGCGGGGGAATGCAGCGCGTCTCCGGTGTCGGGATCAACAGAGGTAGGTACCGCTATGCCGACGCTGTCAACGTCTTTCCAGCTGAGCCTGGCCTCCTTGAGAGCCTCTTCGCCGGCTTCCTTCATCCTCTTTCCGGTACCGTCTATCCCGAGCTCGGACTTCGTCTTGCATTTTGATCTTGAAACAACTTTCAATTTAGATGACACTACAATGG
>JANYBI010000176.1 GCA_025360875.1 Lentisphaerota bacterium | reverse complement strand
TTAGCCTGACCATGAACCTGTCCATCTGCGAGAAAGGCAGCGGATACGTCCCCTCCAGCTCGATCGGATTCTGGGTCGCTATCACGAAGAAAGGTTCCTTCAGCTTGTGCAGTTCGCCTTCGACCGTAACTTGCAATTCCTCCATCGCCTCGAGAAGGCTTGACTGTGTCCTCGGTGTCGCCCTGTTTATTTCGTCTGCAAGCAGGACATTGCAGAATACAGGACCAGGCCGGAAAATGAAGTTCCCGTCTTTCTGCTGGTAGACGGTCACTCCTGTGACGTCCGTAGGAAGAAGATCAGCCGTGAACTGTATCCTCCGGAATTCTCCTGAGACCGACTTCGCTACAGCTTTTGCCAGAAGCGTCTTTCCGACACCAGGAATGTCTTCGAGAAGAATATGCCCCTCTGATAGTATCGCCTTTATTATCTTGTCGATGACATCATCCTTGCCGAAGAAGACTTTTGCCACATTCTCACGGACTTTTTTTATTAGCCCGCATGATTTATCGAGGGTACTTTCCATATTATCCCTTTCAAATTCCATATTTTTCATTCTCATGAAAAATATATCTTTATTCAAAATATAAAATTTCCGGAGGAAATTTTATTGCGAATTCAGTTTCCTGTAATTTTCAGGCGCCACCCCCGTCTTCTTCTTGAAGATCCTGATAGTCTGTGGCAGTTCTTCAAGAGCCAGACAACGCTGAGCCCGTATGGCTCTACAAGTTCTTCGACAAGCACACCGCTTACATTGAAACAAATCTTGGTCCAGGGAGTATCTGAACTCGAAAAACATGCGTGGTCTTGTTAATATAACCCGGGAAGTGGACAAGAGTGCTGTAAGAGCTTGACTTCCGGATCCTGTTGTGATTTATTCTACATCGACCGTTAATCTACTGTCCCTAGGGAGGTTATCAATGGAAACTGGTGGTATAATTCTGTCTGAATCCCTTGTTAAATACAGCTTTCTTAGGGATAGCAATGGCAGGTGGATGCAATTCTACTATACGATCATTCCAGAGAAACCTGAGCAGATTGCAGATCAGATGAGAATAATCGAAAGAGCAGAAACAGAACTCTTCAAGAGGTTTCAAATCGAAGCAAGTGCTGCTACTGCAAGAAGATTCTTTTCCAGCGACCTGATCAATCATCGGGATACGCTTGTCGATTACAAGAAGCGACAGGATACCGACTTCTACTTCTCGATAGCCGAGCAGCCTCCGGTCTCTGCCGTTAAACTGGCCCTACTTGGTATGTGCCTAAATAATATCACCGCGAAATCCAGAGATGACAACGTCTTCTATTGCGATACAACATCAGGAATCAGGCATATCTTTGTGGAGCAACTTATTGCTCCTGACCCCGCTGAGGATTCAGCCAGGCAGACGGAGCGGATATTTAGCTTTCTGAAAGACAAACTGTCGAAATACGATGCGACAATAGAAGACAATGTTTTGAGAACATGGCTATATGCCCCACATGTTGATGCGGACTATCCAGGTATAGTGAAGGCAAGAAAAGCACTCTTTGATTCAATAAACCTGACGAAAGATACGCATTACATCGCCAGTACGGGCATACAGGGGGGTACCATTGATCAATTTGCACGGGTATCAATGGATGTTTATGCTGTAACAGGTCTAGATGAGACTAAGGTGCGATACATTCAAGCTCCTGAGTATTTGAGTCCCACCCACATATATGGGGTCACATTCGAAAGAGCAACGGCGATAGAAATGGGGAATACCGATTTCCTCTTCATTTCCGGTACTGCCAGTATTGATAACAAGGGAGAAGTAGTACACCCTCGAGACATTGTGAAACAGACGGAGCGCACTTTGGTAAATATCTCAGCTCTTCTCGATTCTGCGGGATTCACAAAAGAGGATCTGTCCAGTTTCATAATATATCTGAGGGATCCAGCGGATCAGAGTTTTATTAAGCCGTTGATTGATCAGTTTGCAACAAACCTTCCGGCGGTCTGCGTCAAAGCGTCGGTGTGCCGTCCCGGGTGGCTGATAGAAATCGAAGCTACAGCAGGTCGAATCATTAAGTAGACGCATGTCACCATATGCCCGGCAGAATCTTTTTCGTCTTCAGGCAATATTCCTTGTATTCTTCCCCAAATTCGCCTTTGAGAAGATTCTCTTCGTAATGAATCCTTCTCAGAAATGCAAACAGGAGAATTAGTGCAGCGAAAATTGAGGAGTACCAAGCATGAAGGAAAACAACAGTGCTCATATACATTATGAATGCTCCAAGATAACTGGGATGGCGTACAATCCTATATGGGCCTTTACGTACAATTGAATGGCAGTCCTGGATGGCGATGTGCATAGTGAAGAGATTCCCAAGGGTTAGAACTGCCCAGGTTCTCAATACAAGTCCAAGAATAGCAGTGCAAAAGGCTATATATGCGAAAAGATCCCATTGAACGCTACGGGGATACCGCAGATAGGTAGCCTCCATAATTGCAGCCAGCTGGGTTAGATAGACCGACCAAATGATCTGCGCACCCGTCCATTTGTCCCTAGGTTTGATCATGATCGTGAAAGGATTGTAGCTGGGTTGAAAGATAGAAGATAGAATACCAAATATGATCAAAATCCACAGATGAGGTGCGCGAAGGATCTCTGTGTTTCCCAATGTTGGAAGAATCACGACAAAGAGACCGATGACTGTTCCCAGAATCATCCTTCTGATCATACTTGCCTCTCTCTACAATGAAATTGTGTGTTGAATATGTCTGGTATCCACAGTAGACATTTCTGTGGCAACGGCCTTCCATTTGTACTGGACGTCCCTATATCCGGATTCCATGAATTGCTTGTGTACGTCATCTGTCCAGGCGTTGTCCATTATGTGAATACAAGGAGGGTTGAGACGCTTGGATTTCCTTTTCGCATCATACTCGATATTGACCTCCGATAAAAACTTATCTATCAAGGGAAGAATAGTGTCTTTCAGGAACTCTGTTGATACTTCTGATCCAAGATGCATTAGTATTTCATGCCGCAGATCCATGTTGTTTGGCACGATTCGGAATTGCGTCACCGACAGGTCATGGGCAGTCTTCAGTCTGTGAAATGCTTCGATGAAATGGTTAACATGTAATTTCTCACCTGTGATACTAAGCATGTCATCGCCTTTTCTTACAAATGAGATTACTGGTGTGCTATTATAGAATCCGCAGACCTGGATAACGTCGTGGATGTCGTAACGGTATAACCCGTTTCTGTTGGTCAGAATGATCTTATACTGTTTACCTTCCTCAATTTCATGACATTGCATAGTTCTCGAACTTGCAGTGGAGCTTTCATCAGCTGGAACGAATTCATAGTAGTGGTTGTGCAACGCCAGGATACCGGCAGAAGTGTTGTTTTTGTATGGGATAGTAATGGAACCTTCGCTGGCAAGGTAGCCGATATCCCTTTTGGGAACATCCTGTCCGTAATATGCTCCCAGCTTATTAGCTTGGAAACCGATGCTTCCACCGAGCCAGCACCCAATCAGATTGAGCTTATTCCAGCAGGCTGAAGGGATGAGTTTGCCGTGCTGTTGAATCACCCGTTCCAGAACACGGGCTCTCTGCCTGTTTGGTCTGAGATAGGCGCTGATTGCGTCGAGGATGCGCGAATCTCCGGGGCTTTTCCCGAAAGGCCATTTACAAGCCGGCACACCATCCCGTATGGATTGAATTATCTCTTCCTGGTATTGAATACCCGTTTCGGCAAGTTTGATTAGCGTAGTTGGATTTGGCGTTACGATAAAGGATACTTCACTCTCCAAGGCAATGCGCGCTATTGCATAATAACGCAAATCATAATCCTTGATTTCAGACAGAACGAACGGCAAGGCAAATGACCGATGAAGCACATGTGGCAAAGATCTATACATCATGCCAGAAGCGCTGCCATACGGAATACCCGATTCCGTATGACCCTCAATAGAAGCGCCAGATATGCAAATGATCGAGTAGTTTAGAAATGATGGATGATCTCTGAGGGCACGGTATAGCCATTGGTGTGATGTACTGGCTGTCTGGGCCATCCCTTTTTTTGTAATCGGCAAATACTTGGGTTTGTCGGTAGTTCCACTGGTCAAACTGAAAAACACGGGTTGATCATGTGTCAGTATGTTTCTTTCGCCCCGTTTCATTCTCTCCACGTACGGAGACAGATTGGAGAAGGAGTTAAGAGGAACCGTCCTGGCAAATATGTCAGGATTGGTTATCTGTGAAAACCTGTACTCTTTCCCGTAAAGAGTTTCTTGGTTGCTCCTCATGATATCATTCAGCAGGATGGTCTGTGTAGCCTGCGGATCCCTTGTTGAATGGTCGAAAGAGCGTGCGAGCAAAGATCCTTTGATCAGCGTAGATGCTTTCAATAGTATTCCCATACAAGTATTCCTAATTGACGAGGGTTGTATTCTCGGCATACTTAGCGAGGACATCTTCACGGACGGTGATGCCAAGACCTGCGCCGGCGAGGATGGGCGCTATTCCTGCAGGACCAAACACAATATCTTCCTCGGAGATGTCTTCTGCCAGCAGATACGTACTGTATGACCCTTCAACGAATCGAAGGTCTAGCAGGTAGGAGGCGATATGGCGACCCGCGGCAGAGAGGATTGCCGTTTCGCCTACTTGACATCCCAGTTGGATGCCGATACCGGCTGACCTCGCAAAATCTGCAATGGCCACTGTGTTGTGCAATCCTCCACATTTGGAGATGCGCAGATTGAAATAGTCGACTGCGTTATTTTCTGCCAGTTCCCTAGCGTCTTGGATTGTCACGACAGATTCGTCAGCCATTAAGGGAATTGAGGATGAGGATCGTAATGCGGCTAGTTCAGCTGGGGCACCTCGCGGTAGTGGCTGTTCTATGCATGCAATATCATATTTCTCCACAGACTTAAGGAATTGGCGTGCCGTGTCCGGATTGAATGCGGCATTCGCATCCAATCTTATGGACACTGACGGCCCCAATACGTCTCGTACAATGGCGACGTGCTCAACATCCTTGACTCCTGAAACCTTCATCTTGATGTACTTGAAGCCAGCAGTCCTGCATCGCTGTGCACTCTTCTCAACCCTGGCCGTATTGTCTGTACCAATAACCGCTGAATATGTGACTGTCTGCGATGCCGGCGGCAATATCTCATTGATAGAAAGACCAGCACTGCGACACAAGCAGTCAATTAGCGCAAGCTCGACGGCGCATCGTGAAGCATTCCAAACAACTGTTTTATCTGACGCAGTACAAGGTAGAATATTACTAATGTCAGCGAATACTTGTTTTGGGGTAATGGCATCCCATTCAGTACCGATTATCCGTGGAAGTAATTCATTTCTGATGTGGGCAATGCTCGCGTCGCGAGTTTCTCCGGTAACATACGGACGAGGCACTCCTTCGCCGAATCCAGAAATACCGGATTTGGTCGTAATCTTCACTATGATGGAGTCGGAATGATTCCGGGCAGATAGACTATGCCGGAAAGATTCGATGAACGGAATATTGAGGGCATATATGCAAGCTGAGGATATCTTCATGTCCTACTTCCCCTCCTTTTGTTCCCACTTCGAGTCATTCAATGCGAGCATATGGTTAAAGCAGACATGTCTAAAGAAGTAGTCGCGGATATATTCAGGATTTCCGGTACTCACATCGACAATTTGAAAGGATCCCGTTGTCTGGACGAACAGCTTTTCGCCATCAGGTGATGGGGCGATTGTCCCAATTAAAGCCGGCTTCCTTGAATAGAAGTGTTTAAGAGAGATAGGGTCTTTCACTGTAATCTTTCGGATGAAGCTCATGCTATCGGCGTTGATAAGGAATATTACGTCAGGGAAACCCATTGCTGCGATAATTTTGAGGTTCCTATGCTTGAAAACGTGCATATTCGTTAACCGAAAGAAGTCATCCTGGGTGAAAACTCCGATTTCGCGGGGGCCATCTGGAGTAAGTTCGTATTTGTATATGGAGGCCGGACCTCGGAATTTAACGGAGTATCCCCCTTTCTCAAGGAGTTTAATAATATTGCTGTGTTCGAACTCAAAATTGTGATTGGAGAAATATACTATGTTTGGAACATTTGGATCAAAGAATGCATGAGCGGCAACAATAAAATGGTCAATCACCCACTGTTTCTTATTCTTGATATCAATGACCATTGCCTTGGAGGGAATGATATCTTTCTTCTCATCTAGGTACATCCCAAGTTCGCAGACAACGCAGTATTGTCGCGATTCATTGATGAGGATATCATGCATGTAGTCGGAAAGCTCACCACGCCAGACTGTCTCAGTTCCATTTTCTCCGAGTTTGTGTTTAAAGATTCTGAACGCTACCGAATGAACTGGATTGTCTATCCTTCCTACAGAATCGCTTAACGAGTAAGACATTGCGTAGAGGTCTTTTGTCTGTGGATCAAACCATTGCTGAGAGCCAAGCACAGAATCGTCATCGACTTCGTCAATTGTATGATATGTAACCGTTTTTGTCACGGTATCTACTTCCAAATAGCCGCACCAAGACCATAGATTCACAATAAAGCGACCATTACCTATGGATGTTACAGTGTGCGGAACAGTCATCAGCATGATCTGTTCGAGAATATTGAATCTATAATGGTATCGAAGTGTCAAGGGCCGAAACATTGAGACATGTTTGCCTTGTTTCTTCGCTGCTTTTCTGAGGCGTTGCCAGCCGGGACGGATAATATCGAGATGAGGAATTCTTATCCGTAATCCTTTCAACGTCCGAAAGTCCATGAAGTAGTATGCATGTTCCCCATACTTCATATACCATTTACTTTTGACTGTTGGAATCGCAACGGACGCATCCATGACAACGCTTGCCGGAAGTGAGAACTCGTCTATCTTTGCGCTTAATCTCTTGATCTGCATCTTGGGTTGTACCTTAAAATAAATGGCACTACTGCAATGAACAATCCGCGCTAACGACCAAAATACACGGAACAGACCTAAAATCAATATATATATAATTTCCGCCCGGAAATTTTATTGCGAGTTCACCTTCCTATAGTTCTCCGGGGCGAGACCGGTTCGTTTCTTGAAGATGCTCGAGAAATAGAATTGGTCCTTGAATCCTGTGCGTGAGGAGATCTCCTTGACCGTGAACGTTGTCCCCAGAAGCATAGATTTTGCGGCCCCAATCCTTTTTTCAAGCACATAATCATATGGTGTCCACTTCCATTCCCTTTTGAATATGCGGATAGTCTGCGACGGCGAACGTCCGATGAGTCTGGAAAGCTCATCGAGCTCCTTCACTTCTGCGAAGTTCGCATCAATGAAGTTTTTCAGCTTTAAACCTTCAGGAGAGTGCTTGACGTCCTCGCGCTTTTCCAGTTCATTTGATATGGCCTGGATTATCCTGTGGATGGTGATGGCGGTCTTCTCATGGACATCGGCGGGTTTTTTCCTTGCATAGGCGAGTCCGGCATCGAACAGTTTGTGGATCTCGCAGTTTTTCACCAGCCAGACATCGTTGAGGCCGTACGTCTCCAAAAGTCGTTCCACAAGAATGCCGCCGACATTGAACCATATTTTTGTCCAGGGATTGTCAGTGCTGGAGAAATATGTATGATCGGACCCCTTGTGGACTATGTAGACATCTCCTTTTTCAGGATGGAACTTCATTCCGTCGTGTATGAGGGTCCCTTTGCCTTCGATCACATATTCAAAGACGAATATCGGCGAATTCTTCCTCGAAATACGGTAACTGCCGTCGCAGTATGAAATACCGGCCAAATCCAGATGGAAATTGGATTCTTCAGCTTTGGAACCTGAAAACCCTATGATGTCTTCGCGCATGTCTGTCCATCCTGTTTAATATTTTTATGCCGGACGGCATAAAAATATTATGCGCATAAAACACATTAAAA
>JANYBI010000165.1 GCA_025360875.1 Lentisphaerota bacterium | reverse complement strand
CGCAGGCAGGCCGCAGCCCTGTTCGGCGTCAACGTTCAACTGATCGACAAATGGATTTCGCATAATCCCAATATCCACTGCCTTCGCCCGCCGGGGCGTGGGAGCGACCCGTCGCGCAGGCCGGTCCTAATTTGCCTCGCTGACCTTGAACAGTACCTTCAGCAATTTGCGGTGCATGACCGCCAGAGCCCATACCGAGCCCTGAGACCCGGCACGCAGGACCATCGGCAACGGAGATGTAACAGGAAGTACCGCGTCGATGACCGCAGCAGCAGGCGTGTCTTTCACATCGAAAACAAGCTTGCCGGAAAGGGTGTAGCAGGCGACATGTCCCGCGACATCCGCAACCCAGACGCGCCCGGTGTCATCAATGGAAATGGAACCTCCCGGAAGTTTCAGCTCGCCGGCGCGCTTGACAGTGTCCGCACTGATGACCATCGCCCCTTCACGGACCTGGGCGCCGTGATACGAGGACATGTGCCGGTAGCCTGCGATAATAACCGGCTTGCCGTTAGCCAGCGCAGGCAGCAGATCGAGAGGGGCGATCAGCATGCTGACCGTACCCAGAATTTTTCCATCCGGCGAGAACTTTTTAACCGCACCCTTGGCACCGATCTCGGTGGCTTCATAGGGAGCGCCGTCGTCGCCGCGCTTGAAGACGCTGGTCTGTCCCCAGGCGTTGGTGCTCACCCAGATGTTGCCGTCCAAGTCGACTACAAGCCCGCGGCAGTTGTTACCGATGGCGTCATCGTTCTCGCCGGGTTTGTCGGAGAACTTTCCGAAACGCTTTCCAATGCCGGTCTCGTTCAGGCACACTATCTCGGTGCGGTTTTTCGCCTGGTCGCATATCAGCGCCACAAGTCCTTTGCCATCCGGGGTCACGGCTATGTCACGCACCAGGGAACGGTCGTCCTTCAGATTGGCCAGCATTGTCTCCGTGTTGGCGGGCAATGGCATAGCTGCGACACGGCCCAGGGTCTTGATGCGCGGCAGTTCATTGGCTTTCCACAGGCCCATTACAGGGATGGCATTTTCCTTGACGCTCATGGAAACTGGCGCCATTGGCAGGTGGGGCGGCCATACGGTGAGGTCCTGTAGGCCCAGCGACATGTTCGCATCGTTACGCCAGAGATCGGTCACCTGCAGGAACTCTTTTTCCTTGCTACCCAGCTTCTGGCGGATTTCGTCAAGTTGTTTTTTCAGATCAGCTGTGGCCTGTTCCATTTTCCGTTTCGCCAGTTCCTTCACCGTCACCACCTCGAACTTGCCGGATGAGAGTTTTTTAGCGTCCGCAGAGATTATCTCCCAGGTATAGAACCCGACCACGGCGTCATTCGCCAGCTTGCCCTCGGCGACAAGTTCGGTGAAGACAAACGGTTTGACCATGCCTTCGGCTGATTTGCTGAGGATGCTTTCGCCTTTGGGGCCAGCGACGTTGAAGGTGACTTTGACGGTTTCATCCTTGGCCTGGGCAGTCGTGGCGCGGGCCTTGAACTGGATATCATCGCCGGGCGCCATCATCTCGGGCATTTGTGGCCGTTCATAGGCGACGGTGCCGGTGTTGAACGGCACGTCCTTGCTATCATAGGCGAGGGTAAATATGTTGGTCGTGGAATCGCCCGGCTTGAGGTCGACGGCCTTGCTGTGCGGCTCGAAGGTGAAATGCCATTCGGCATCGCCGCCGAACCAGTATTGCATGTAATCATACTTTGCAGCATCATAGAAGATATAGGCCGGCCCGCAGGAGGTCAGCACGGCTCCCCAGCCGCCAGCTTCATAGCGCGGCTTGTCGGCCTTGAGTCCGGGTGTGAAACGGCTGAACGGATGGTCTACCGGTGCGCCGCTTGAGACTGTCCACATCTCGGCATTGCCTCGGGCGGGATCCAGGAATTCCACGCAGTTGGATGTGGGCAGGAACCAGAAGGCGCGTCCGTCCTTCATCGGTGGAATATTTCCATACACGGCATGCACCATATTGCGGAACTTCGGAGCTATTCCTTCGCCGATGTTGGTGAAGGTTACTGCCACCTGGAGGCGCGTGGAGCCGGACTCGATGGTCATGGTGCGATCGACTTTCAGTTCAACCGGACTCGCCACGTCGTTGCCTGTGACGTAGCGCATCATGGCCACCGCAATCTTGCCGCTGCCTGAAACCGTTACTACCGCTTTGTCCGGCCCCTTCTCAACTATTTTGTAGGTGAAAGGCTTGCCTTCCCAGCGGCAGCCATAGTGGTACGGGCAGTCGTCGAGACACTCGAACGGCGAGTCCTGGCGGGATTTGTCCCGGTAGCTGATGACGCGCCCTTCCAGATCCGGAGCGATCTCCAATGCAATGCGGTCGTTTTCCATGGTGATGATTGTACGCTCCGCGCCCTCGAATTTGCGGATGGAGGTGGAGACTTTGCACTGGGCCTGAGCCGGTACTATGCTGCCAAAAAACAGGACGGCACCCAGGCCGGCCATAACCAATGATTTCAGTTTATTCATATTATGATTCCTATTATTGTTGTTGTGCATATTTTGTATTTCCGTTCATTTCGCGGCTGGTTGTGGCGCGGGTTTGACAGTTGGAACCAGCATTGCTACATGAGGCAGGCCCTTGTGTGTCTGGTACTGGGCCTGGATCACCATGCGCTCACGCGGCGGCGGACAGATCGCTTTCGGCAGTATCAGCTTGACGGCGGCACCGGGCTTCAGATCCGGTACATTGAAACGTCCCTGGTCTTTCACAGTGAAACTTACGCCGTTGAGGGTGTAAGGCATGCGGTTTGCTAGCGTTACAAGCACCTGGCCGTCGGCCTGCTCTTCGGCAGTCGCAAACAGGTCCTGGTATAGGTTGCGCATGGATTCCCTGATCACGTAGTCAGGAACTTCCTTGTTGTCGTCCTTGGGCGCCATCAGCGGTACGGGCTGGTCGAGGCCGTTGCCGGAATAGTCGAACAGCAGAGAGCCGCAAACACCCTTCTCCATCCATGTCTCATACATTCTGTTATCATTGAATAAATTGGGATCGTTGAAATTGACCTCAGTACTCATGATAGGCTGCTCGGTTATGGCGGCGCAGACGGAGTCGAGTCCTTCCTTATTCAGCAGGTACTGGCAGCCGACGATGTCGACACCGTCAACCTTGCCCTCGTGAGCTTCGGCTTCCCATTCGCCAGTGCTCTTGGTGCAGAGCACGGGGCGGTGGTAGGGGTCGTAGGCATGGAAGGCCTTTTGGATTTCAACGCGGGCCTCCGGCGGCTCGCCGTGAAGCTCGTTGGTGGCTTCCCAGTCGATGATGCCGGGACACTTGGCGATGTTGCGCATTATGGTTTTGACGGACTTGTGGATATTGGAAGTGTCCTTCGGATTCCAGAACGTGCATTTCTCGCAGGAGGCGAGCAGAGCCGAACCTGCGCTGGTCAGCAGTCCGTCCTTGAGGCGGCCGTCTATGTATGCCGCTTCGCTCTGCAGGCCGGGAACCAGTGGCGAACTGGTAATCTCATGGCCGCGGAAGGCGTTTCCGCCCTTGAGCTTGAGCTGCATACGGCCATTGAGGTCGCGTGCATAGCTGCCCTGTCCTTTTAGGATGAACCGCTCGTTGTTGAGGTAGAGGTCGCGGCGGTCGCGGATTTCCACTGTGACAGTATGGAAATCCTGCTGGGCGATGTCTATTGCTCGTCCATCGGCGACTAGCATGAAGTTGGCGCGGCAGGTGTCGAAGCGCGGGAGTTCGTCGCGCATCACTTCGACGGTCGATTCGCCGGCCGGAAGTGTTACGTCCTGTAAAGCTTCAGCATACGGATAGCAGGCGCCGGTGTAAGGCATTTCGCCGTCATAGCGGCCATAGACTGTGCGGATCTTGCCCTTGAACTCCTTACCGCTGTCATTGGACATGGTGAGCTTGAAGATGAAACGACGAGCATCCCCGGGTTTCTGGGTGTCGAAAGTGACGGATTTGAAAGCCGCAGGCGGGGTTAACTCCATATGCATTGATCTAAGTATGCCGAACGGGGGAATGGGCTTGGTCATGACTCCTCCGCTTGTGGCGCGGATAGTCATTTCGATCTCTGCCTTGCCTTCGGCTGGCAGCGGCTTTGGCAGGTTCAGAAGCACGGGCTGATCGGTACCTGAGGTCAGAAGAAGCATGCGCTTGAGTTCGTTGGCATCGCCCTTGTATTGCGGCGGGGAATGATACTCGACCCAGTGCGTGAGGAACGCCGTTTCCGTATGCGGCTGCGTCTCGCCGATCTCTACGCCGTTGACTTTGACGAGCGCACTGTCCGAGGCGCCCCAGATCATGAAGGTGCGAGGGAGCAGATCTCCTTCCTTGCTCCATGAAATCTCCCGTTTGAGTGTCATCCAGCCGCGGAAGTTCTGTCCGAACGGCAGTACTCCGGGCAACTGGACGCTGGCAGGCAGCGGAGGCATCTTCCATCCTTTCTCCTGCCAGGGCACATCGCCCTCGAGCAGTTTCGCATCGGTGGGAGTCCAGGCTCCGGCGAGGTCGATGTGTTTGCGCACACCGATCTCCAGAGACGGGCTTTGCGCCATGGCCAGGATCTGTTTGCCTCCGTCGACGAGAATTTCGGCCTTGACCAGTGCACGTCCTACCAGGACGCCCGGCAGGCTGATCTCGGCTTTGGCCTCGCCGTTCTTGACTGCGGCGCCAAGCGCTGATTCCACAAGCTGGTGCGAAATTGCGCCAGCTGGCGTTTTAGCATCGGCCGTCACTTCGGCATCGCCCAGCAGAGTTACACGCAGCGTAGCGTCAGCAGGCGCCGATACCGCGTCATCGAAAATAATTTTCGCGTTGGCCTTCTCGCCAGAGGACATGTAGCTTTTGTCCAGGCTTATCTCACGGATGCCTGTGGCTCCGG
Source organism: Lentisphaerota bacterium (assembly GCA_025360875.1). Taxonomy (GTDB): domain Bacteria; phylum Verrucomicrobiota; class Lentisphaeria; order Victivallales; family GWF2-50-93; genus GWF2-50-93. The sequence goes on along the minus strand of JANYBI010000165.1, from coordinate 1,897 downwards.
TAGAGATGGCCGCAGCTGTGACAAGAGTAAAAGTAGCGATCGGTCTGAGTATGGATTGGACTGTTAGTTTCTGCACAATCAAGGACTCCTTTCCTTTAATTAAATATTTTTTCATTATTTCTCTTTACATGTTGCGCTTTTTTAAGACGGATTATCATTTGCCTTTGACATGGCTCGCATCGGCGGCGCCGGAAGTCGAAGCCCTGGGCTCAATCTTCACATCGACCTTGACGACAAAAGGATTCTTGCCGTCAGAATGATGCGGCTTGCAGAGCAGCTGGACCGCCTTTCTCCCGAGATCCGCCCTGTCGATGGAAACAGTCGAGAGAGGTGGTACGGTAAATTTTCCCGCCTCGATGTCGTCAAATCCGATGACCTTCACTTTTCCAGGTACATCCACATGCGCCTCAGCGAAAAACTTCAGAGCTCCGATCGCCATCATGTCATTCCCAGCGAAAATCCCGTCGAACATGTTTCGCTTATGCCAGATTTTTTTGGTCAGACTGTAACCGGCCTCGATTGTTCCGCCGTCTGTCAAGGGATTTTCGAAGACGGGATTTTCCTTTTCCGAAAGTCCGGCCTTCTCAAGAGAATCCAGGTAGGCTTTCTTCACATTCGTCCAATGCGGCGCAGTCTCACCGCTGTGCAGGTGGACCAGATTGCGGCATCCCTGTGAAAGCAGATGTTCGACGGCGAGACAGCCGCCAGTGTAGCTGTCGGAAAGGATCGCCATGAGGCCCGGCACTGTAAAACCTATGGTCACCGTGTTGAGCCCGAGGGATGAAAGAGACAGGGCGTTCCCTTCGCTCCTTGTTCCGATCAGCGCGATGGCTCCGAAAAGCTTTCCCGACTCTATCTCCTCCTTGAGTCCGAGTTTTGAAGGTCCGCCCATGTTGTCGAAGAGTATGCGCATCCCCTGCTTTTCAGCCTCCTCCTGGATGCCCATGAAGATGTCATGGAAGAACATCGACTCCACCTGGGAGAGGTCGCGCAAGGTCCATCCGGTAAAAAGTATGTCGCCCCTGATCTTGGTCCGGGCCTTGATGAGTCTCCTCGCCCTGCCGGTTATGAACGTGCCTCTTCCCTGCTGCCGCCTCACGAGTTTTTTCCTGACCAGCTCGGATATCGCCTGGCGCGCGGTGAGGAGGCTGACATTGTATTTCTCCAGGAGCTGCCTGTCGGAATAGAAAGGGATTTTTGGGGAGTGCATGTTGTCCATGATCTCCTTCTCAATCACCTGTGCGATCTGGCTGTATAGCGGCACTGGGCTTGAACGCTGAATCATCTGAGGCATGCTCCCGTATTTTTTTCCGTCCTGCGCGGCTCCGGATTCCATGTTGCGCGAATGCTTTCCACGACGAATAAATGATATATAAACATATATATTATAATAGCACCTTAAACCGAGTCAAGGTCCGTAGAAAACATATTTGCGTAAAATTTCCGGGATCGGCCCTTTAATGCTGGCCGGTGCCTGATAAGCGCTTAATATAGATCCGGCGGATAATCAGACTGCGATTTCCTGAAAGCATTAAGAGCGGGCTGTTCTTATGCCGCCGCCCTGTGGGGGCTGAAAATCATATTTTTTATTTATCATCCCCACGCTTACGCATGGGGCTACAACATGTCGCCCTCTGCGAGGGCTTAATAATGAAGACGGCTCGTTGCATTGTATAATAGCCTCCGCAGGAGGTGGAATAATGTAGCCCAAAGGCGTGAGCCTTGGGAAATTACGGGTTAATTAAAGACATCAAGCCCCCGCAGGGCATACGCGTCAAGTTAATTCCTATTTCCTTTTGGATGAGAATGACTTAGCGGTCTTTACTCTTTTTAGAATGAATTGATTCCTGTCTTCAATCAGCCATTCCATCTCCTCGCTCTTCCTTATATTTACAGC
>JANYBI010000122.1 GCA_025360875.1 Lentisphaerota bacterium | reverse complement strand
CGCCCAGCTGCTTGCCCATCGGGATGGTATTCGACCACGAGAACCATCCCGGGATCATATTGCGGCCTTTCGGTGTCGGACTGGCCTTGACCAGTCTGGTATATTCCTTGGAAACGCGCAGAGCCCATTCGTCGCCGAGAGAATTTCCCCTGCCGTATTTTTCACTGTTCCTGAGCATCAGGCACACACGTTCACCGGCAACTCCGGCGAAATCGCTGCGCAGGTGCGTAGCAAGCTCCTGCCATGTCAACACCTTTTCCTTCTCGATGCGCTGCTGGATGGCGGCGAACGAATCCGCGACCACAGCCAGCGCCGATCCGTCAACGCACAAGTTGTAGAACTCGACTCCGCCGTCAGTGGCGTCACGCCCCTTTTCCAAAGTGCCATGGCACAGCAGGTCCAGCATCAGCTCAGGATTCACATCCTTCTGGTGTTCGAGATGGAAATCGAGGCCGCGGGCGGTGCATAGCACGGCTTTCGCAAGGTGCTTTACAAAACCTTCCCAAAGGAGATCCACTGACGGTTTGACCGAGGAGTTGTCCAGCATTTCCCACAGGGCGTATTCAAAGACCTTGGCGGTATTTATCTTCACGACGTCGTTCAGGGTATATTCGCGGCCCGGTATAGCCATCCAGTGGCAGCCCACGGCGATCCTCTGCCGCGCCAGTTCCCTGGAATATCCGTTCCGCATGAAACCTTCGGTCAAACCCTTGTCCCCGCAGAAACGCGGCCAGGCCTGCCGGTCCGTAACGAGATATTTCACGGCTGTCATGAAGAACTCCTCGTCCATGCCGTCATGCACACGCACCGTCAGATTGCAGGGGATTCCGATGAGATGGGCGGCATCCAGCACCAGATAGGATACCCAGCTGGTCATATCACGTCCATTGGCATCCGGTCCCGAAAGCTGGTAATACTGCGCATCGCTCAGGAGAAGACAGGAGATATAATATGTGGCCATATCATCGTCAATTGCTCCGGCGGCTATGTCGCGCTCGTAATATGGTTTCAGCAGCTCGTCAAGCTGTCCGCCGGCGCCATCGCCGTTGAACATCCGCGAGGTCAAATTGAACCAGGCAATCCACTGGCACGCTTCGCGCATGGTGCGGGCGGGATTGTCGACCAGCCAGATGTTAGCTTCAGCCATCCCGCGCAGATTCTCGCGCAGTTCCGGAGACGTCTCTTTCGCTTCCGTTTCCTTTATGGCGGTGATCGTACGGCGCATGAATCCCTGGATCCCGACGACTATATCTTCTTCCGCCTGGTAGAATTCAGCATATTTTTCACCGTTTATCTTCCGGAAATGGCGAATTTTCTCCAGCAGTCCGCCCCAGCCGAGATCAAGCCCCATCTTCAGATCCGGGGCAAAATGCTGGGGTCCGCCGATACCGTGGACAATGCCATATCTTTCCTGTTCCTCATGGAGGAAACTGTAATCGAACTCAGGTTTCCACCCATGGTTCATCGAGCTCAGATAGAACATGAACCGGCCGGCCAAGGCGTCATCCGCGTCAACCTGGACCGGATGCGCATCAAGCAGGGACCGGTAATTGTCCCCCCATCCTTTGAAGCCGTAAAAACCGCCGTTCGGATGATTGGGAATCGGTTTCCATTGGAAGTCCGGAGGCGGCACCACAATGCCATGGTCATCTCCATTGATATATCCCCTGATCCGTTTCTTCTCGGCGGTCTGGACCAGTTTCCGCTCATGGAGGCGTGAAAGTCTTCCCTTATAGTCAACTGCTGAAGCTGTAATCATAGTGAATTATTCCTTATGAAATCGCTAGAAATTAGCACATGGTGCGCCAAATGCTAATTATTTATGTTTTGCCGACTCTCCCGCGATCCGGACATTAATTTTCCTCTGGCGCGCAACCTCCGCGAGCATATGCATGAATTCATCCGGCGGCGGAGTCAATATCCTGGCATTTTCAATGCCCAAAGTGCGGTTCTTGCCGGTACCAAGCGGATGATATTTCAACAGTTCGAAATACAATAAGTTCGGCATGTCCCTGAGATGATCCGCAATGGCGCCGATATCTTCAGGAGTGTCGTTGACTCCCGGTATCACCGGCGTACGGACAATTACAGGTATTTTCTCCTTGGACAAGCGGCGCAGGTTATCGAGGATCTGGCGGTTGCCTATGCCGGTGGTATCCTTGTGCCGCACAGGGTCAATCAGCTTGATATCCATCATGAGAATGTCCAGAAGTGGCAGCACGGTCGCGATACGTTCCCATGGCCAGGCCATATTCGTCTCGATGGCGGTACGTATGCCCGACTGGCGGCATCTCCTCAAAATATCCATGGTGAATTCCATCTGCAGCAAAGGTTCCCCTCCGGACAACGTCACACCGCCGCCGGAATTGTCATAGAACGCCTTGTCCTGCATGACCTCGGCCATCACCTCATCGACCGACATCGACTTGCCGACCAGCAGACGGGCCTGGGCGTAGCACGCCAGCGCACATGAACCGCACACCTTGCACCTCTCCCGGGAATATTGCGGCTTGCCGTCAACCTTGGAAAGAGCCCCATGCGGACATGAAGAAAGACAGGCCATGCAGCCGATGCAGGCGGCAGTATTGACCTGCAACTCCTGCTTATGGGAGATAGTCTCCGGGTTGTGGCACCAGAAGCAATGCATCTGGCAGCCTTTCAGGAAAACGGTAGTACGGATGCCGTCCCCGTCATGCACGGAAAACCGCTGAATGTCAGTGACAATTCCCTTTATCATCAAGCAACCTCGAATAACTGGACAAATGGTATTATAAAAATACGCAGGTTCAACAGGGAAATTCAATTATCTTGAAAATAAAACAAAACCTTCCGGTTTTGTTTTATATCCGCAAGCGTATCTCGAAGAGGTTCGCCTCAAATTTTCTTTCACAAAGTTCTTCCTTCGTGTCTTTGCCTGCAGTGAGCCTGTCGAACCTGTGTCTCTGTGCGAGATATAAATGACTTGATTTTATCTGTTGTGGTTGGTCCTCTAGAGGCGGACTGTAGCCGCGGCACTCTGCTGCCGCGTTTCTTGTCCGATGAACCTCCTGCGAAATTCGCAGGAATTCCTAAGCGTTAAGCAGTGACAAGATCAACGGTTACTGGCTGGTCT
>JANYBI010000088.1 GCA_025360875.1 Lentisphaerota bacterium | reverse complement strand
GAATATAAATGATGAAACAAGTTATATCACTTCTATTGATAGTATGCATCTCCATAGTTGTCGACGCAAGACTAATGAGCCGCACATGGTCTTACGTTCAATTGCGTGATGAGTCCGAATTAATAGTCATTGCCATTCCGGTAGAAAGCATAACCATAGATGAGAAAATTGAATTGCCGGATGTAAAACAAGTGAATAAAGAAGGCAAGGAGAGTGCTGTGATAGTTGGAGGTGTCGAAACAAGATTTCAAATTCTATCTGTTTTAAAAGGAGATCCAAAACTAAAGACGTTTCTGCTGCACCATTATCGTGAAATCGACCCGCCTGTAGCAAACAACAGATTGTATCTTGTATCTTTCGATCCTAAACAGAAAAAGAAGTATCTGATGTACTTGAAAAAAGAATCTAATGACCGTTATCTTGCAGTCTCTGGACAAACTGATCCAGAGATAGCAATTAAAGAAATTTCATCAAGTGCGACGGAACCATGATAAAATCCTAACTAATATGTGCTGGTGACGGTGTTCCGCCGCCCAGATATATAGGCTTTAATAAAATGACATGGAAAAATACAATTCTGATTTGCTTCATTTTTATGGGTGTTAGCGGGTATTGGGCTTTAATGCCTATACTCAGTCCTCCACAGGGTCATTATCCAGGCAACTGGACAAAAGCGGACCTCATTCGAGATAGATATCCGATTTGCCTTGTTGATCCAGGAAAACTAAAAGTCTCTGAAAATGATGTGTGTGCAGAATGGATGTTTGAAGAAAAAAAGGCGAGACTAAAGGTAGCAATTTCATCTTGGATCCTATTCTTGAGCCTGATGTCTGTTGCGATGATAATTAACAAAAAGAAAAAAATAGCGAACAGAAATAATAGACCGATAGATATGACATCGAATTACCGAATTTCATTACAGCATGTCTTTGGGGCTCTGGGATTGGTCTGCGTCGCATGTTTCTTTTGGCTTTCTGCTGCCCCCAACGGAAAGGGAGGTGGGGAGTCATATCTCATAGGATTGTATGCGATGCTCGCAGCAGTAGCGATTGGGGGCGCAGCCCCAATATTTCCCATGTTAGTCAGGCGAATATCGGTAGGGATCTTTGCATTTATCACGATCTTATGGATCTCGTTCGAATTTTGGTATGTGGTGTTATGGCGAGTGTATGAACCCGGTCTTTTTGAGGATATACCGGCATGGATTCGTATTAGTTCACTCGTCGTGTCGGGGCTTGCTTCCACAACGTTGGCGGTTTATCTATCATTCAGTTGCACCCAACCGCAAGACGCTAACGCGCCTCGTGGCAGTTGATCTTCACCGTTAAAACCTCATATCTGCCCGATGAGCTGTTTGCCGAGGACCTGTGAACGCCTGCGGATAAGCGCAGCGAGATCCTTGCCTTTCTCCTCTATGCGCAACCAGCGGTTGCGTGGCAGCACATAGCTGCGCCACTCAGCAGGAATGCATTCTGTTCCGCGCCAGGCGCCCATGAGACCACCGGCACAGCGGCATATCGTGTCCGCGTCACGGCCGATCTTCGCACAGGCGAGCATCATGGCGCGGCTGTCCTCGCCACGCGTGATCAGGAAAGTCGCCAAAGTCGGGCCGAGCACTTCAGCGGAATTCCAGCTGATACAGGTGAGATCATCCTTGAACCTCCAGTGCATCTTGTCCAGATGCTCGACATCCTGGAACGGAAGGACCGGACCGATAATTTCCTCGTAATAGCGGCGCACGAACTCATCGCAATCCTTGCATTTCCGAGCCAGTTCAAGCATGGCTTTCATCTCACGGGTCTGCTTGAAATCGCGGGTGAATGCCATGGACGTGTCGATGACGCTATCCACGGTCGCGTCAGGCAGGAAACAGGCTGCTAGCCCGGCGGCGTAACCTGCGGCGACGTCACGTGGTGCGCCGTGCTGGTTGACGGAGGTGACATCAGCGGCCATGACCGCGGCCTTATTGGGATCGCCTGCGCATAGGAGTCCCACCGGCCCGATGAACATGACGGCATTGGTCGCATTGGCTTCGCCGTGTCCGAGTTCGCGCTTGTTGATCTCCCTGAGATTGTTCCTCATGAAAGGAATGCGTTCGATCCAGTGCATCTGGTTGAGACGGATAATAGGATCGCCATCAGGATTGGGGACAGGAGTTTCAAACTGTTCCCACTGCTTGGCGAAGAGATGCGCGTCCAGGATGCCGTCGTTCTGGAGGATGGCGTCGATCAGCAGATCAGCAAGCACGGTATCGTCGGTGATGCCGCCGATGGGGTTCCACCCGGCTTTTGCCGCCACCAGATCCTCAAAGGTCTGGAAATCGCCGTATTCCTTGAGGATGCGTTTGTAGTGCATGCACTCGCAGGGGGCGCCGAGGGCGTCGCCAACAGCGCTGCCGATAAGACTGCCGAGTATCCGGTCTTCAAAACTTGGTACTTTGTACATGAATAGGATTCCTTATAATTATGGGACTTTGCGAACTTCGCAATTGTTGAACCTGAATTCAGGAGTCAGAAGTCAGAAGTCAGAAGTCAGAAGTCAGAAGTCAGGAGTCAGGAGTAAGAATAAATCTAAATTGCAGTCTTTCAACTGGAAGGAGCCTCTAAAAATTGATAAATGAGGGAATGAGTCAGACTTCACTTATTTATCATCAAGTACCATCTTGCAACCTTCTTCAAGAACCCATTCGTGCCGGTGCCCGAGGGAGATTCCCTGACGGAGCCATGTCTGGGCATTGCCGTCAATGACACCATGGCCGGTAAATGCCCGCGTTACTCCACTCTGCACCAGCTTTTCCAGACTGTCCAGCAATTGTTCCGCCGAAAAATCCGGACCGCCAGCCCAGCCCGGGTAATGCGGATCCGGCATCAGGAGATCACCAGTAATGGCCATCACCTCTTTTTCCGTTTCGACAATGAAGCTCATGCAGCCGCGCGTATGCCCGGTCGTGGAAAGGCAGGAAATAGTCGTTCCTCCAAGTTCAAGATTCTGTCCGTCGGCAAGTTCCTCGTCAACTTCAATGCGCGGAATGCGCTCGGGATGTTCGGACCAGATCTGCGGATCCGCGTGGCGCAGGATATCGGCTGTGCCCGAGGACGCAAGAATACGCAGTCCGAGTTTCTTGAATGCCGGAACACCCAGCACATGGTCCACATGGCAATGCGTGAGGAGGACGCCTGACAGCTTTTCAGGTGAAAATCCTGCCCGTGCGATGCCGG
>JANYBI010000081.1 GCA_025360875.1 Lentisphaerota bacterium | reverse complement strand
GCGAGCACCAGGTCGACAGCGGCGATGAGGTGAATGGCTATCTGTCTTTCGCGGGGTTCCGTGTCCGCCGTAGCATCTTAGCGAAGGCGGAAGTTTGTCTTAAATTTGCTGGTAGTAGTCCTCCAATGGAGGATTTGCGCGTTCTTGGAATAGAATAACGGCGTATAAATTCGCCTACTACAAACAAAATACGCAAGCTAAAGCTTGTACTCCAACGTTAATGCCTCCACTTCTAACTTTATCCGTAGTTTACAATGACCTAAATTATTTATCGTTAGAGAAATTTGTATTCATCCATTCGGAGATTTGCCTTATCAATTCCTTTTTCCACTCGGCGGAATAGAAGTTATGGTTGGCTTCCGGAATGGTTTTAAAGACGGTCTTTTCATTTTTAGCACAAGCTTTCCTGTAGGCGTTTTCGGAAGACGCGGCTTCGGGATCCTTTTCTCCATACACAAAGAGACAGGCGCCTTTGAAGCTTTTAAAATCTTCCATAAGTGCGGCTTCCTTCATCGGCTTGCCATCCTGTTTCTGCTGGCGACGTCCGAACAGGATCCTGAATATTGCCCCGTAGTTGACGCGGAAGCTGAATATCTTCCTCCAGGTTGCCGGCAGGAACAGTTTCTGCCAGTAGCTTTTTGCGAAGTTCGCAGTTTGCCGGACATCATCATTATTTGACACTGCCTGTCTGCCAAGTAGAGGAGTGGACAAGAGCACAACTCCATTAACATCTGAATTGGACGCGGCAGCGCCGACCGCCACTTCCCCGCCTGAACAAAGTCCGAGAAGGACGATCTGCGATATCCCCTGCTGCTTCAGCATTTCCCTGACAGCCTGTCTTGCATCGTCGATCATGTCCAGCAAAGTTATTTCAGCAACATTGCCTTCGCTTTCGCCACGCCCGCGGAAATCAAAGCGCAGGCAAGGAAAACCGGCTGAGGCAAATTCCCTGGCGGCTTCGACAAAAATACGATGCGGTCCGATCCGGTAAGTGCCCCATCCATGGAGGAAGATCACTGCTGTCTGTTTTTGTCCGCTTTCAGGCAGATGCAGTATGCCATACAGCTTCTGCTGTTTGTTCTCAAAGACGAATGGTACTTCTCTCATGTTCACAAAAACCTCGGAATAAGCCTGACGTGTTCCTAAATGTACCTCTATTTCTTCCCGCTTGCGATCTTCGCAATCGCTATCTTCGCCTCGTTACGGCCGTAGTGATGCGGGTCATTGGCCGCCATTTCTTCCAGTGCAGGCAATGACAGCGGATCTCCCAGTTGCCCGAGAGCCATCGCGGCCTTGATTCTCACTCTCAGATTGCTGTCATATAGAAGTTTGACCAGATCCGACACCGCGGCGCGGTCGCCGTTGATCCCGAGACACCACAGATAGGTAAGCTCAAGGGATTGCGAAGCCATCAGTCTCGTGTAGGTACCGAACCAGTCGTGGACCGGCAGTTTGCCGCGCCCGGCCAAGGCGACCAGCGCGTAAGTCCGCCAGTCATGTCCGTTGAGTTGCGCGTAGCCTGCGTCCTTTGGCGGTGCCAGCATGGTTTTCAACGCGTCCACCGGCGCCGGCAGATCCGAACGTCGCGCCAGCAGCAGCAGTCCTGCCTTGCGTACCGGTTCAGCCGGATGCGAAACTGCGATTTTCGCAATTTCAGCCGCCTGGGCGTCATCAAATCGATCAAGGATCTGCTGCGCTAGCATCAACGGGTCCGAAGCCGGATCGGCAAGCGCGGTCAGCAATGTCGCAGTCGGCGATACTTCGACAGCAGGTGCTGGTTTGGTCAGAGTGTCGTTCACCTGATCGAATACGAGAGTACCAAGCGTCTCCGGAGAACCGGGATGAAAACCGGCGCCAAGCAGGTACATGGCATATTTGAGAGACGAGTGCGGACCGTCCAAGCCAGGTGCGTCGGCGTCGCCCACGACCACATCGAATCCAATCGTGGTATTCTCTGGATGTTCCTTCCATCCTGGAAACAACTCCTTCGGGATTGAAATCTCTATGGAATATCCATCAGGACGCAACCGGCTTGCCATCTTCACTCCGGGATTCTTTTCCGCCTGCCAAATCAGGCCAGCTGGATACTTCGAATTGATCCAGGCTGGAAGAAATATGAACTGCCGGACATTGGCATTCGGGGTCTTGGCAAATTGCTCAGCGGGCAAATTGGCGTCGATGAACACCTCGAAGTCGTCGCCATTGAAAATGTCTTCCGGCGTGGCTTCGTTGGCAAGAATCTGGTCGCGAAGCTCTGCATAGACATAAATATTTTTGGTGTCCACGGCAGTCCAGACTGTGTAGGAACAATCGGCCGCTCCGCCGTATGTGCCGCGGTCGGTGTTGACATATTCCAGATGCGAGGCGTCTGCCTCGACGGTAGCGCTCTTGGTGAACAGTTCGCCGGCGCGTTCCCAGTCCGCCCGCTGCCCGTCTACGACAATAGTATTATCAGGAAGGCTCAACCCGTGGATCTGCGGTCTCTCTGCCGCGAGAGCTCCTGCCTGTAACGCCAAAGCAAGAACGGCGGCAATACTGATGCGAAACAATGGATTACTCCCTGCATTGCTATCCATGCTTGACTCCTCCCTGCAAATAATAACGTTGAGCAATTTACCGAAACTCCGATTTCACCGAGGTAAATCTAGAAAAAACTGTGTTATTAATTTAGCACATCTGGAGGATTTTACATTTCAGGGGTTCCCATATGGTCATCTTCCCAAAATGGGCCTACTGCGGTTGATTTCTACCGAATTCCATATTATCCTAGGGAGCATACGGAAACTGTCCAATAACTTCTTAGGGGTATAGACATCCATGCGAACCGAGCCAGCAGCTGTATATGTGAAAGATACGGGAACGCCAAGGGGTCGGGGTGTTTTCGCATCGCGATCATTTGCTCAAGGGGAAGTTGTCGAAACATGTCCTGTCATCCCGTTTACAAAAAATCCTACTGTGCCGGTCGAGATCAAGCAGATCATGTTCGGCTGGGATTTTCTGCTTACTGGAATACCCGGCGCTCAAGCTATCGCACTTGGCTATGGCAGCCTCTACAACCACGACAACCCAGCGAACATGCGGTATGAGGCCGATGTAGCCAACCAAGTGCTTCGTTTTGTAGCGGCACGGAAAATAAATGCCGATGAAGAACTCACGATCAACTATAATGCCCCCGGTGGCGGCGCTGAATGCAATGACAATAACTGGTTCAGGCGCATGAACGTCGAACCTATCGTTAACCCGAAAGACTGAACTAATTAGTTATGCCAAAAAAGATTACATTGAAACGTGAATATTACATCTGTCGGTATCTCCTAGATGGAAACGATCGATATTTAATCTGGTATACTAATGACGTAGATGGTGTGTGGCTAGATAACGGTAAAATCCCTGTATTTCATAAACAAAACCTCCTTCTTGAATACGCCTCCAATCATCATATAGGCATCGAACCTGAAGAGCCATGTCTTCACGACCTTGATAAAGTTTCCAGATGGTTAAATCATCCGAACATCAGCTCTGTCGACTGCAAAGGATTCAGCGCTGCTTGGAATCTATTTACTGACGTGTCATCATCGGTAAGAGGTAATTTTGATCCAGACAAGAGAAAAACGGATAAGGTCTATCAAAAGATATTTTGGGCCCTAAACTTACCATCAATGACACCTAAGGAAAAGCAGTATGAGCCCAAATGGACGAAGAAAGAGGTCGAGATCATGCGGGAGGTTTTAACCCAAGGGCTGGAACTATTTCGGAAAAGTACAGAAAATTATCCATAATATTGCTGATCTACTGGTTCCCTGTTAATTCAAAATTAATTTCCCTACCTTACTGCAAGCCGTTTGATGATAGCATAACTCCTAGCAGTTAGCTGCACCATGGCAGGATGGCAGCGGATACTGTCTCAAAATCAGCCATGTCGACAGCTTTCCAGAAAGGTGGAACGGTTAGCAATGAAAGTTCCAGATTGACATTGTCCTCCTGGCATTTCCTCTGGAAATCAGAATATGCTGGCAAAAGGCTTTTCCTCGGGGACTGCTGGACCAGAAGCATCCGTTTCAATGATGACAGATCCTCCTTCCCTATGTCAATTGCCTTGACGGCATTGAAGAAGTCCGAGGAGATCAGCGTTCCGTCAATATCCAGCTTTCCGGTTCTCTCAAGTTCTGCGGACATGGCGTCGACATCGGATCTGGCTTCGCCGAAAGTCATCATTTCGCGGATGTATTTCTGCTGCAATATCTCGTCGAGATAATCCTGTCCGCTGATGACCGGATCGATCATGATCAGATCTCCAATATCCTTATTGTTGACGGCATACTTTAATGCGAGAGTCGCACCAAACCGTATTCCCAGCAAGGTTATCTGCGGATCCTTAAAACGTTTCTGCAGGCAATTGACGCCTGCGCGGATGTCTTCCAGCCAATTTGAAGGAATAAAATCCCGGACATCTCCTCCGCTGTCACCGCAGGCGCGGAAATCCAGCATAAGCGATGCATGGCCAATGCCGGCCAGTTTGCGTGCGAGTTCGACCAGCACACGGTGAGAAGCTTTTTTCTCTTCAAAGAACGGAT
>JANYBI010000048.1 GCA_025360875.1 Lentisphaerota bacterium | reverse complement strand
GCCATCATGAAGGCGTCGTCGTCGCTGAATGAACTTATGGACGGGACCGATATGCCGGACTGGATGCGGTTGCGTCTCCTCAACTGCCGGTATCCGCTCGTCGTCAACAGCGTGCTTTATCCCGACGGACGTTTCAGCATCAACGAGGGGCCGACGGAAATGGCCGGCTGCTACGGAACCATCGACCAGCGCCTCGCCGCACATCCCGCAACACATCTGTTCTTTCCCGGACTCGAACGCACGGAACTAGATCTTTTTTCGGCGACCATGAACGAAGCCGGCGAAGTCAACCACGATCTTGGCGGCGGCAATCTGGAACGGAAATCGGCTGGACAGAGATGGCCCGACATCCAGTGTTCATACGCCATCCTCCACGCCCGCCACGTCTGGAGGCTCGGAGACATGGCTGCGGAGAAGGCGCTCTGGCCCAAGGTCAGGAAGGCGTTGGAAAGGCACGGCCGTTGGGCGGACGAGGGCGGAGGTGTCGCACAGCTAGGTCGCCGCACCGGACTCGGCACCAGTTACGACAGCTACCACTATGAGGGAAGTACCGCATACATGGCGACTCTCTGGATCGCTTCGCTGAAGATCGGTTCGCGCTGGGCGGAAAAACTTGGTGACAGGGAATTTGTACAAAAGGCCGACCGCTGGATCAAAAATGCCGTGGAACGTCTCGACGCCGATCTCTGGAACGGAAAATTCTACAGGGCCTACGGCGGCAAGGACGTTCCCTCGAACGAGAACTGTCACGGCGGAATGCTGGCAGGGGAATACTATGCCAGATCGCTGGCAGGAGCGGATGTGCTTGGGGAGGATCGCCTGAAAAGCTGCGCGATGTCACTGTTTGAACGTCAGGGGAATGCGAGGTTCGCAGTTCCGCCGGACGAAGTGTCGTCAGACGGCGGTGCCGGTTCGGCGTTCGGCTGGCTGCCATACATCGAGGCTTTCATGGTCGCGCCGCTGGCTGTCATGGGATACGAAAAAGTTCTTCCCATATGGAAACGCATGGCGAAATCGATGCAGGGCGACGGCAAGCATCCATGCGATACGAAGCTGATGTATATCCCGGAAAATGGCGAACAGTCGTGGGGCGCGTACTACATGACGGCCCCGGCGAGCTGGCTGGTATATGAGGCCTTGACCGATTTCACCTATGAGCCTGATGCAAAAATTCTCCGCCTCTGTCCCATGCTCGAAAAGAAGTTCGCGGTCATTCATCCGCTTTTCTGGGGTGTCGGAGAACGGTCTGGCAATTCAATTAAACTGGAAGTGAAGAAGGTTTTCACGAAACAGCCTTTGAAGGTCGAGTTCATCGAGGCGCCGTTGAAATGCAAGAAGCTGAAAATTGACGGCAAGCTTATTGCCCCGTCATCGGCGGAAGGCGCCTACAGCCGTTTCAGGATCAAGTCCGTGAAGCTTGCGGAGGGTGCGGAAATATCCTGGGAGATATAAATGGAGTTTTGCAGGAATTCAGAAGACAGAATCCAGAATTCAGAATGAAATTCGAACTCAAATCCGGATTTATTCTGAATCCTGACTCCTGAATTCTGACTACTTTTGAAATTAGCTCAAACAAATCTGGAGGATCAACATGTCAGATAAGCGGCTGGACAAACTGCATGCGGAAGTGCGAGAACACCTCGACAAGGGGCTGATTCCTTTCTGGCGGGCGCGTGCCGAAGACAAGAAGTGCGGCGGTTACCTCACTAATTTTGATGCCAAAGGAAAGGACACAGGCTCGCCTGAAAAATATCTTAACTCCCAGTGCCGTCTGATCTGGACTTTCTCCCATCTCTACCGGAAGAATCCCGTGCCGGAATATGCGAGACTCGCAAAACACGGAGTAGATTTCCTTATCGCCCATCTCTGGGATCAGAAGCATGGCGGCTTCTTCTGGAAATGCAAGCGTGACGGCTCGCGCCTTGACGAAGGCAAGATTGTCTACGGACTGAGTTTTGCGATATACGCATTGAGCGAATATTACATCGCCACCCGGGACGAGAGCGGTCTGGATTACGCAAGCCGGACCTTCGACCTGATCCAGAAATTCTGTGCCGACACCCTCTACGGCGGCTATCGCGAATACATGAATGCCGACTGGACGCCGGAAACGCCGGGATTCGGCGGTGGTGACCGCAAGACGCTCGACACGCACATGCACCTGATGGAATCGTTTACCGTCCTCTACGAGGCGTCGCAGTCTGAAATACACCGCCGCAAACTGCTCGAGGTGGTGGAGCTGATCGCCACGCGGATGATCGATAAGAAGACGGGCTGCGGGCTTAACCAGTTTGATCTCACCTGGAAATCAGTTCCGGCGCTTGCGCTGAAACGCACATGGAACGCGGAACGTTTCGGTGAACAGCCGGCACAGCCGATAGAAACGACCAGCTATGGACACAACACCGAACTCGCGTGGCTTATGCGCCGGGCGCTGGAGACGGCAAAGGCGGATATGGAGCCATACAAGCCGATGATGCGCCGCCTGCTCGATCATGCGGTAAAGCATGGAGTGGACTGGAAGTTCGGAGGAATTTATCGCGACGGCCTGCGGTCGACCGGCAAGGCGATCGTATTTGAAAAGGAATTCTGGCAGCACGCTGAAGCGCTGGTGGGTTTCCTGGACGGATATGAGCTTTTCGGGGATGAGCGTTATCTCGAGGCGTTCGAATGCCTATGGAAATTTTCACGGGAAAAATTCATTATCAGGGACATGGGCGAATGGAGGACCCTCCTGGACCGGAAAGGAACCATCATCGACGGCAACATCGGAAATAACTGGAAAGTGAGCTACCATACCGGCAGATCGATGGTCGAATGCGCCGGCCGCCTGGAGAGAATGGCAGCTGGAAGGAAATGCTGAATCGGGTATTTACGGGTGAGCGGTGATATAGTAGCAGGAAGATAATATAGACCTTATTGACGCGCTTGACCTTATTGACTGGAAAGCACACCAGTAAAAAAATTGTCAATTGAGTCAATTAGGTCAATCGAGTCACAATCCAATTTTTGCAGGAAAGGCTTTTCCGATGGTGGAACTTTTTGACAAGAGCGGTGGTTTTCGGAAGCTGCACTCTTTTACGCTTGCAACAATCATCCAGCTGGAGACGCTTAAGTTCTGCCGCCGCTTCATAACCCACGACATCCGCGAGGCAGGCAGGAAATTCTATGATCCGAAGGGGCGCCAATACGATCAGATGACGCAGGCCGCCCGCAGTGGCCGACAGAACATCATTGAGGGCTCGGAGCGTTCCGCGACGTCCAAGGACACGGAGATGAAACTTACGGATGTGGGACGTGCGAGCCTGAGCGAGCTCCGCGGCGACTATGAGATCTGGATCCTGGACAAGGGACAGCTTCCATGGTCGGTGCATTCACCGGAGGCGAAAGCGGTGAACTCCATATCGCTTGATCCTGCGCCGTTCAGCGACGACATGGTCCACGAATCTGCGAAACACGCGATTGAGCAGCGCAGGAAATACGCACGTTGGCTGGATTCGGACGACGATGTGATTGTCGCCAACGCGATGCTTATCATCATCGGGCGTGCACTGAACATGCTCAACCGCCAGATTGAAGCGCAAGGCGCAGCCTTTGAAGAAGGAGGCGGTTTCAGCGAACGCCTTACTGCAAAACGCATTGAAACACGGGAGAAATCAAAGCCCCCGTCGCCGGATTGCCCGCTCTGTGGCAAACAAATGCGCAGACGGAGATCAGCCAAGGGCGAATTCTGGGGCTGTTCCTCCTATCCAGACTGCAAAGGTACAAGGACGACATGAGCTAATTTATCATGGTCAACACTGTCAATATTGTCAAAGCCATGTGAATTGAGCAGCAGCTGATCTTGGATTTCATACCCTTCCCACCTTCGCTGACCGGAATGCGCCTTTGCCCATTTCCAGCAGGAATCCGGCGCCGCCTTCCCCGAGTTTTCCGTCGAGCGCGGTGAAGAGGACTTTCCCGTCCAGGCAGCATGTGATTTCTTTTCCGCGGCAGGTCACGCGCAGGTTCCGGATTTCGTCGGACGGCCACTTGTGGGCGATCTCGGCCAGCGTACGCCATCCATAGTAGCGTTCCACCAGACGGAGAGAATCACCTTCCTGGATCAGTGCAAGAAAACGTTCAAGTCCCTGGTAGCGCACGATGATTCCGAAGCGGTCGGACATGTGGCGAATCGTTGCCGCTTCAAAGAAATAGTCTTTCCATTCGCGGTTGCCGGTGACCAGGATGCCAGGACCGGAATCTCTGCCGAACTCGGTCATCGGCTTGTCGTCGTAGAGGATATTGTAATGGGAAACGAACCGCATGGAGGAAAGCCAACCAAGCGTTTCGCCCTTGGTGTTCAGCGGCAGCTGGTCGGGCAGGGACCAGTCAGGTATGCCTTCGCGTTCTACGCGTTCCAGCACCAGTTCGCCGGATGCCTGGAAATCTCCTGAGATTTCAATTCCAAGTTCGGCTGCCGGAAGAGCTAGGGCAGGAATCTGCAGGGAAAGAGTCAGCGCGTTTTCTGCGGAAATCGCAACTTCCGCACCGTTCACAATCTGCGCTTCAAGTGCCGGAGCGGCGGAAGCGAGCGTACGCAGGAAGAGGCGTGCCGTTACCGGACTGCGCGCTTCCAGCTTTGTGCAGCGGGCGGTGAGGATCACTTTCTGTCCGGGATATATCAGAGGGGTTCCGACAACTGCATATGGTACGGCGTTGCCGCCGACCAGCGGGGTTACCGGAGTTGAGATGCGTGCGACAAGTCCAGGGCCGAGGCAATGGAAATGTATGCGCATTCCTTTGCCGTCGGGATTTTCCGTACAGGCCGCGCCGCGCGACTGCGGGGAATCGTCTTCGGGCATCCAGCCGTGGCGGCTGCCGGGAAAATGGAAATCATGCCATGATTTGTTCCGGGGAAGTTCCGGCCAGCCCATCACCTTGCGGCCGAGGGAAGCCAGCCAGTCAGCCTCGCGCGCCACATCGGTAATGCCGCGGCTTCCTTCGGCGGTCGGCACCACCATGCGGTCGGCGAAAGGTTTTTGGAAATCGTAGCGGCGGTTGATTCCGTCGAGTCCGCAGACCAGTCCCATCACCGAGCCGACATTGGCGGCATTGCAGTCGGTGTCCCAGCCGGCGCTGTTGACGATCTCCTGTGCGTGCCAGAAATCATCCGGCGCATAGCTCCAGGCCATCACCATCAGGGCATGGTTCAGTATGAGGTGGGTATATTTTGACGGATGGTATTCGCGTTCGATTTTTTCGGAGGTGGTGATCCAGTTTCCGTCGGTGGCGGACCATTCGCGAACCTGCCGGTGCATTCTGGCGATCACCGAATCTGCCGGAATGAAACGTATCGCAGTGTCTAAAATCTTGGACATCTTTTTTTCGCTGAAGGCGATGGCGACCATTGCGGCGACAACTACTGCGGCGTTGATGGCTTCGCCTCCATGGGAGACGCAGGCCTGTTTTTTCGCGAGTTCCGCAGCTTTTTCCGGGTCGTCGGGACAGATCAGGCCCAGGGCATCAATAAAGATCTGGGCGCCGATCTGTTCGGCTACGATCCGTCCGTTGGTCTCGATGGAACCGGAGTCCGGTGGCATGATTCCCTGTTTCAGGCGGAGAAAGGCGGTGTGTTCGGTGGAGGTTCCGGCGCCGGCCCACCAGAAAATGCTTTTTTCCTCGATGGCGTAGTTAAGCCAGGCCTGACCGAAATCCAGCGCGGTCACGTTGCCGAAACGGCCGCTGTCCTCGAGGGCGCGCGGAAATGTGACAGTGCCTGAAATGTCATCGTCGGAAACCACGAGGGGTACTCCGCAGTCCTGATGCACGTAGCGTCTGATTGAACCGAAGCGGCCGGCGATCTGTGCGCGGGTCCAGTTTTCGATAGGGCGTCCGAGATAGACTCCTATCACCTTGCCGAGAAGTCCGGCATAAACCTGCTGTTCATAGTTTGCCAAAGGCTTCATGGATTGTCTCCCCGGATCAGTTATAGGTTAGAGATTACGTATTGGCAAGATAATACGCTGAAAATGGATAATCAAGGAAGCAATCCTGCAACATAAAAAAGAGTTGAAATATGACGTGCTGTATTAACAATATCCAAAGCTATTGTATATTAAAAGCCTTTTAGCCTGGATTATTCACCACGAAGGTCACGAAGTTATCGAAGGTAGTACAAGAGAGAAGTTTGCATTGATTTATTAAAATAGAAATTTTCTTCGTGTTCTTCGTGAGCTTCGTGGTGAAAACTATTTCGCATGAATTAATCAGGTTAGATGTTCCATTATGCAGTCAGCCTAATTGAGGCAATCATGCAATTGCCTCCATAACATTGAAGAGGTTTGTATGGCACAGAACGATGAACTCTCCAGATTCGGCATCAGCTGGAAACTCGGTTTCACCAAGACTCCAAAAGATGAACCTTCGGAATGGGTCCCGGCGACAGTCCCCGGCGCTGTCCAGCTCGACTGGGCGAAGGCGCACAAATGGCCGGACCACAATGTCGCCGACAACTTCCGCAGCTATGAATGGATGGAGGATGTGTTCTGGGTGTATCAGGGTAAGCTTGATTTCGCGCAGCCTTCCCCGGGAGAAAAAATATTTCTCGTCTGCGGCGGCGTCGACTACAGGTTCCAGGTGCTGCTGAAAGGCGTTCTCCTCCATGATCAGGAGGGAATGTATACGCCGTTCGAGATTGATCTGACCGGCAAGGCGCGATCCGGCGATTCCATAGAGGTGCGGATCTGGCCGGTACCGAAGACCCGTGTCTCGCCTGCCGACCGTGTCCAGGCGAACCAGAGTTGCAAACCGGCGGTCGCCTACGGATGGGATTTCCATCCGCGTCTCGTTCCGCTGGGCATATGGCAGGACACCTATCTTGAGAAACGTCCGGATTGCCATCTCCTGAACGCGGAAATCTCATATGACCTGAACGACGATTTCTCTTCTGCCGGACTCCGCTGCGAAATTGATCTCAGCGCCGCAGGCGCCGGTTCCCTCCAATGGACGATGACAGATCCCGCCGGAAAGACGGTGCTGGAGATGAAAGCTCCTGCCGACGGCAAAAAAGTCCTTTTGACAGGATCCGTTGGCAAGCCCGGGCTCTGGTGGCCGAACGGGCAGGGGCAGGGGAAAGCCCTTCTATATGGATCAAGCGTGGAACTGAAGGATGTCTCGGGCAAGCTGGTGCAGAAACTTTCATCGCGCGTAGGTTTCCGGAAGGTCAGGCTGGTCATGCATCCTGACGCCTGGGAAAACCCGCCGCACCGCGACTTTCCGAAAAGCCGGAGCAACCCTCCGATAACTCTCGAGATCAATGGCCGCGAAATTTTCTGCAAGGGTTCGAACTGGGTGACACCGGACATTTTTCCGGGGACGATGACTGCGGACCGCTATGCCGGACAGCTTGCGCTTGTCAGGGATGCGAACATGAACATTGTCCGTTGCTGGGGCGGTGCAAGCGTGCAGAAGCAGCCGTTCTTCGACCTGTGCGACGAATACGGCATCATGGTATGGCAGGAATTTCCGCTGGCATGCAACCGCTACGAGGGGACGGACGCATATCTGAAGGTGCTTGACCAGGAGTCGCGCACGATCATCCGTCGTCTGCGCCAGCATCCGTCGGTGGTCCTCTGGTGCGGCGGCAACGAGCTTTTCAACTGCTGGTCGCGGATGACCGATCAGGATCTGGCGCTGCGCCTGCTCAACCGTAACTGCTATGATCTGGATCCGAAGAGGCCTTTCATCATGACCTCGCCTCTCGATGGGATGGGACACGGCCATTACGTGTTCCGTTCTCCAGAGGGAAAGGACGTCTTCAGGTTTTTCTCCGATGCGTCCTGTACAGCCTATACGGAATTCGGATGCGGCGGTCCGTCGTCGGAAAAACTTCTGAAAAAAATTATTCCGGAGAAGGAATTATTCCCGGTGAAGGAAGGTACGGCCTGGGAGACGCATCATGCGGTGAAGGCGTGGGAACCGAACAGCCATCTGGTCCTGGATGTCATCGAACGGTATTTTGGCAAGTGCGAAAATATCGGACAGGTCGTGGAGCGCGGACAGTTCCTCCAGGGAGTCGGGCTGAAGTGCCTGTTCGAGGAGGCGCGCCGTCAGAGGCCAAAGGCTTCGATGGCGCTGAACTGGTGTTTCAACGAGCCGTGGCCATGTGCCGCAAACATGAGCATAGTCGAATGGCCGAACGAGCCTAAGAAAGCCTATTACCAGGTGAAGAACTCCCTGCGTCCCGTGCTTGCAAGTGCGAAGATCGCAAAATTCGAGTGGCGCGAAGGGGATGTTTTCACCGCCGATCTCTGGCTGCTGAACGATGCGCCGGAAGCAGTCGGGGCAGGACGCGTCGAAGCCTTCCTGCGCGCCGGAACCGGCGAAACTTTCCTGCTCGGTTGGGATTTCCCCGGAGCCGGAGCGAACCGGAATCTGCCGGGACCCGTGCTCCGTTTCCAGCTTCCAAGATACGAGACGGATCATTTGGAACTTGTTCTCAGGGCGAAAGGCAGACAGGAATGGGATTCAGAATATTTTGTACTGTACCGTCCGCTGGAAATAAAACACAGCGATGCGGCGGCGCAGTTGAACCAGTGAGGGAATTTACGAATGCGAAAGCATTCCCGGGAGTGCGCAGACAGGGTCTGCGCTGAGCGGTGACTCTGTCACCGCACTCCGTGGACGGCATGCGCCGTCGTAATAAAGCTTTGGAATCGTAACATTTAAAAATAGTTTGCGAGGAGAAAATGAAAACATCAAAATTTCTAGCAGGAGTAACAGGCGTGATTGTGGCATTGGCGGCTACGGGGATTTCCTATTCGGCAAAGGCTATGCCCCCGAAGGAGACGGATGTCATCGTGTGTCTCGGTGATTCCATAACCGACGGCTATACCTATGGCCAGATCATAATGCAGGCGCTCAAGGAGGCTGGTAAGCCGGTGCCGACAATGATTTGTTCAGGAGTGGCAAGCGATACCGCCAGTTTGATGGCGGCAAGAGCCGACAAGACAGTTTTTTCCTTCAAGCCGAACATCGTGACCTTCAGCGCCGGAACCAATGACGCGCTCAGGGAAGTCACGCCGGAGGAATACGAGAAGGCTCTGCGTGAAATTGCGGCCAAGGCGAAATCGCAGGATATCAGCATGATCCTTCTTACGCCCTGTGCAGTTCTTGCCCAGAAGGGTGCGACTCCCGAGGAGAAAGAGGCTAATTCGAAAAAGGTGAACGCCCGGCTGGACGACTTCGAGGCGATTGTCCGGAAGGTCGCGAAGGAAAATGATTTCCCTGTCGCGGAAAACCGCGCGCTCATGACGGAAGCCGTCAAGGCCGGGAAGAATATCATGGCCGGGGACGGGATCCATCCTGACTATTACGGGCAGTCGCTGATGGCGCGTTCGATACTGGACGCGGCTGGCCTGAAGGATGTCCAGCTCCCGAAGACATTCGAACCGAAACTTTTTCCGGGCGTCATCAGGGAATGGAAGATGCGTGTGGCGCCGGTGGACGATAAGGGGAAGGCCATCGCCCTGGACGAGCAGTCGGTATCCCAGATCAATCCCGATGATACATGGAAGAAATACACGATACCGGAAGCTGCTCCTGAAAAACCTGTTTCCGCCGAGGACTGGAACGAGCAGAT
>JANYBI010000770.1 GCA_025360875.1 Lentisphaerota bacterium | reverse complement strand
TCGTTTTTCCGGCGCCGTTCCTGCCGAAAAACACATAGACCGAGCCTCTGGAAACATCAAGATCAATTCCCTTGACCGCCTCTTTTCCTCGGCCGAATATTTTCTGCAGGCCTTCCGTTTTGATGACATTATCATTCATTTTATTTTCCTCCTGAATTATCGTTGTTATTTTTCTTTTCAAGCATATTAAATGGAGCTGGAGCAATCTCTTGTGCTTGTGCGGGTGCCAGCTGGCAGCTGTAATATTTGCCTCTTTGGCAAAAGCCCAGGAAAAAGCCGTCGTCTATTTTTACATATTTGACATTAGAACAGGAAGGAGGAAGTTGCGGAAATATTTCCGGCACGAGTCCTGAAAGATTGTCAGGATATGCTCCGTACTTCGCCTTGTAAATATTCAATCCAAGGAAAAGAAAACTATAATCAGCATGTTTCCAATTATGAAATTGTCCCAATATATCCCTGAGGCAATCTGCGGCCTTCAATTTATATAGAGGTTTTCCAAGGTAGCTGAAAAAATTATTAGAATATGTGGAACTATAGCTGTACCCATATCCATATGACGAATTTCCGGAATGAAAATCATAGAGGAAGAGGAAAATGTTAAATTCTCCGTTTTTTAATCTTTTCATAAATTCTGAAGCGTCATCCCTGGCATATTCGTTATCTTTGATTTTATTCATTGTATTTATCATCAGATTATAGGTGTCAACATATGCCGCATCAGGAACTATCTTTAGTATTGCATTTATGGATTCCACCTGCATTGCATTTCTCCAATAGGTCCTTCCACGTATCGGAATTTCAGGATACGCATCGCCAAGCTTGAATGAAGTCAGGGCGGAATCAAATGCTTCAGGAAACTTACCCGCATCATATAAAATATTGCTTCTGGAAAGGCACCAGTTTGACAGCTCTCTTAGAGCTATAAAATCCGAATCGGGAGCTTTCGGATTCACATCAAGTTTGCATGAAGGCAGTGAAATCGCTTCTTTGATAAGGGCATATAATTTCATGGAATCATCGAGATAGATATTCTTCAAATCCGCATCCTTATCCTTATCTACCTGTAAGACATGGCTCTCTTTTCTCTTTTTTAATATTGGGAAGATTGGATGTGCATCAATGACATGGCCTTCTTTATTCTTCTTGAATGTAGGGATTGTATGTGCGACAATGTCTTTGCGCAGTTGAAATGCCTGGCGAAAAAGCTTGGAGGCCTTCCTGTCGTTTTCGTTCAATTCAATCTTGTCGGGTACATCAAGCCTGAGTCCGGTTTTCCCGGCTTCAGCTATCATATTATGCAATCTGATGCTCGTATAGGCGTAAAACATTCCATGGCTCCCCCATGACCCTATCAGAAGAACAGCCAACACGGCAAGAAGGGTTTTTGTCATGTTTTTGTCCCTGCTGATCGCATTCTTCCAGACCAGATAGCTTGAACTGAGGAAAATAAAAATCAATACGAGAAAAAACAGGGTGTAGTTCCAAATACAATAATTAGAAATTCCTATCATTAAACTGACGTCTAATAACATAATAAATATCGTATACCAAACTATAATAAAAGGGAGCAGGATTAATGAAGTTAACAGTATTATAAACGGAGTCAGGAGAATTGACATAAACGAATCTTCAACAAGAAAATAGGTGAAAAACATAGCTGTGAATAAAAAATATCCGGTTATCATATATGTCATATATGAATACCATAAGGGAGAAGCCGAAGGAGATGACGGAGGTATATATTTCATAATACTGAAAAACAGCAAATAAGTGAAAGTTAACAGAACAGTAAGGACAAGAATCCCGAACAGATATTTAATCCTGAATATTTCTTTTATGCCGACTGGTTTGCTCAGGAGATAGCTCTTGTTTTTTTGGGCGAGCTCACCACTGAATGGGACAATCCCTAAAATCGAGAAAAGGACAAGAAAACAAATCAAAGCCGTCATGGAGTAGATATCTAAATTCCGTGCGACATAATCAAAACCCGATGCATTTAACAGCAATGAACCATATGCCAGGAGAACAAGAAGTATTCCCGTTATGGTGAGCCATTTGTATTCCCGCCATTCTTTCCATAGTAAAGCTTTCATTTTCATCTTCTCCTTAATTATCATAGCCATTAAAGGTCCCGCTTGTCATACTGCTATTATAGTATTTGCCGTTGTAGTCTCTGCCATTTTCTCCAGCACTGTGCAGTATGAATCCATTGCCTTTCTTCGAATATTTGTAATTCTCGCCACTGTAGGGATCCAGAGGAAGCTCTTGGAAAACTTCTGGAACAAGAGCTGTCAGGCTGTCAGGGTAGGAACCATGAATCGTCTTATAGATTTTCAGCCCAAGTGCGATTTTTGCTGAATCTATTCTTGCCTTTTCCTCTTTGAGCCAATTCCCGTTATCATATTGAGCTATTTTTAGATATATTTTTGCAAGAATTGGCATACCTTCCAGAATTGACTTAATCAGGTAAGGAATATCCTTTTCATAGCTTTTCACATTCAGAAATTTGACTTTATTTTTTCCCTGGCTGTCCTGCAGATCTTCTACATGGAGACGGATGAAACTTGCCGCATCCATTTTCAGAACTGGTTTTCCAAGGGGGCTTGTGTAGAATTTGATAATCAAATATGGGAAATAATCATCCACATTATCGTAGCTTTTGCCGGACGTGAAAAGCTCAATATATTTAACATGATCTAATTTACTATTGATAAGGATATCATAAGTGGATTTGTAGATGGATGCCTCATCCCTGTGTATGTTCTCACGGTACTTTTCGAAGTCATGATATTTCTCAAAATAGTTCAACAACTGTTTGAAATCATCAAGATATGCTGGGTCTGCCGGTATCTGCATTATATTGCAAATGGGGGAATAATTAAAAAATGATGAATGAATTGATGATGTCTTTCTTCGCATTGGGATTTCCGGATATGCGGCATTAAGTTTAAATGATGTTTTAAATGATTCAAAAGCTTCAGGATATTTCTTGTTCTTTAATAAAATATTCCCTCTTGAGTTGCACCAGCTGGAAAGGAATTGTAGCATATCAAAATCTTTTGATGATGGATACATGAATAGGCATAAACTTGGTTTTGTTTCAAGCTTGTATGAGGGAAGCGAGGTCGCCTCCCTGATCAGGTCATATAATTTCGCCGAATCGGGAATTTCCAGCAGGAGAGATTCAAGTTTGGCTGATTTGTCATCATTATTGCGAAGTCTTGTGATTTCATCAAACTTGCCGCCTAGATTATTGCACAATTCAAACGCCTGATGGAAAAGTTCCGTGGCTTTCCTGTCATTTTCATCCAATCCAGTATTCTTGGAGACTGAAAGGCTGAGTCCCGCCTTTTCGGCTTCTGAAATTGCCAAATGCAGGCTTATGCTTGAATAGACATAGAATATTGTATGGACACCCAGGGAACCCATGAGAAGAATGCCTGCCAGGATAAGAAGTGTCCTTGTAGTTTTCAGGTCTCTGCTGACCGCATTTCTCCAGACCGCATAGCTTAAAATTAGAAACAGAATGGTAGTTGTCAGCAATATGGAAGTTGTTAAAATAAAGCCATTTGAATTTATTGCCAAATAAATTATAAGAGGCAGTAGTACCACAATCGCCGGAATCAAGATAATTGATGTGACAACGAATATGATTGGGGAAAGCATAATCGCGGAAATCGAGCTCTTCGTAAGGAATAATGTGAAAAATGTGACAGTGAATATTAAAATGCCTGACATTATATAAACTGAATAAACTTGATGGCCATAATCGTCTATATAAGGAAAATCCAAGCATTTGAATACGAAAGTGCCTGTGAGAAGAACAATAAGTATTATGATTCCGAACAAGTATTTTACCCAGAATATTTTTCTGATTGTCAGAGGTTTGCTTAGAAGATAGGTTTTGGTGTTTCTCAGAAATTCTCCGCCGAACGGAATAACTCCGAAAATCGAGAAAACCCCTAAAAATCCGTAGAGGCAGCAGGTCGAAAACATTTCCCTGTTCCACCATCCAAATATTTCCGTGTATTGGGTCATTAATATTGAAAAGGCCCACGCGAAAACAAGAAGTAGAATTCCACTTAATAAAATGTATTTGTATTCCTGCCATTCCTTCCAGAGAAGAGCTTTAAGTTCTTTCATTTTCATTTCCCTCCCTTGTTGTCTAGAGATTCGATGAATGTTTTTGAGATTTCATCGTCATTAAGTCCGAAACTTCTGCCCTGCACGATTACTTCCCTGAACTTCCCGTTTATTATTTTTCTTTTCTCCTTTTTGGCGAGTTCCGAATAATTCTCCGAAATGTAGTTGCCTTCGCCACGGCGGCTCTCAATCACGTTCTCATACTGGAGTTCGCGGTATGTCCGCGCCGCCGTGTTGGGATTGATCTTCAATTGAACCGCAAGCTCGCGTACCGATGGCATCTGATCTCCGGGCTTGAGGGAACCGCAGGCAATCAGAAACTTAACCTGCTCAATGAGTTGCAGATATATCGGTACTCCGCTTTCATGATCTAACTTTATATTCATAATTGCTCCTTAACTGTACCAGTATAATAGTACAGTAGAACTGCTAGTCAAGTCCTTTTTTATAATATTTTCATTATTTTTGTTATGATGAGTCCGCAACGGGGGAGTGAATCTCAGGCTTGTCACGCCTTAGTTGGCGGTTTTCCTTCGACAAGTTCGACAAGCTCAGCACAGGTCAGGACAAGACAGGAAAACCCACCCTACTTATGAGGCAAAAACATCCAGCTTAGAGCTCAGTCCTGACTTATATCATTTTCCATTACGCGTATGTGTCGCGGAGATGTTTCACCGTCAGGGACTTTTTGAAGTCTTCCATGGTCGTCTTCTGTCTCGGGATGAAAGTGACAGTCCTGGCTTCCCGCGGAAGGAGGGTCAGGCAGTTGTCATCGAATTCACCGTTTATGCCTTCGGCAAACAGTCCAACATAGAAAGCTGGAAGATCTGATTCGAGCTTCACTTCAAAACCTTCCTTGACGGCCCTGATCTTCGTTTTGATCAGAGTTTTGGGAAACTCATACTTCTTCCAGGCGCAGAAGAAATGCTCGTTGCGGAATATGGTTCCGTCAATATCCATTTTCAGAACCATGAAATGGGAATCCGGTTTCGTTGCGAGCTTCGCAAGATCATATTTGCGTATCTGTTTCGCGGAACCTGCCGGAACTGAAGTCGATATTCTCTCTTCAAAGGTCACTTTTCCAGCAAGGTCCCTCACCTGTATGCAGACTTTCGCCTTTTGAGCCTTCACGGTGTCATTAGTCAGGAATATCTCAATCTGTTTCTTCTCATCATCCTGTATGGCGGAAACCATTGCCGGCGCATAGAAGCGTTTTGCCATGTAATGGAGCAGTTTCCAGGAGCCTTGGTAGTTAAGAGATGCCCATGAGCAGACCGGCCAGTTGTCGTTCAACTGCCAGTATATTGTTCCCATGCAGTTCGGACGGAGACGGCGCCAGTGCTCGACGGCAGTCTTGATTGCGAGTCCCTGCTGGATCTGGCTCAGATACACGAAATTTTCAAAGCCTTCGGGCAGCCGGAAATAGCGCGAGAACATCTCGATTATCTTTGAGTTGCCACCGGAATTCCTCTGATGGTGTTCCATGATGGGGGATGTGACATTGAACTGGTTTTCAGACGCATATGTTTTGACCGTGTCCATCGACGGGAAGGACTGGTATCCGAATTCGGAACAGAAACGCGGAAATATCTTATGGAACTCATCGAAGGATTTGCCGCCATGCCAGACTCCCCAGTAGTGCATGTCACCGCGTTTGTCGTTATGGAATCCATCGGAATAATCTCCAGGTCCGCCGCATGGCGAACTTGGCCAGAAGACGCGGCCGGGATCAAGTTCCCTGACGGTGTTTCCAAGCACTCCCTCGTTAAGGCGGTCATAATCGACGAGATAGCGGTCACGGCTATCCTTGGATTCCTTATACCAGCCCAGGGCGCCCAGGTTCTCGTTATTTCCGCACCAGATTACGATACAGGCATAATCGCGGAGACGTTTGACCTGATATACCGCCTCCTGCTTCACAAGATCCAGAAACTCGTCCGTAGCGGGATAGAGAGAACATGCAAACATGAAATCCTGCCAGATCATGAGGCCTTTCTCATCGCACATCTCATAGAAATAATCATATTCATACTGTCCTCCGCCCCAGACGCGGAGCATGTTCATATTGACCTTGGCCGCGCTGTCGAGAAGATATTCGATTGCCTCGCGGGTCTGTCTCTGTGGAAGGGCGTCGCACGGAATCCAGTCAGCTCCCTTTGCGAAGATGTCGACCCCGTTTACCCTGAAGAGCATTGACAGTCCAAGTTTGTCCTCCTCGCTGATGAGTTCGAGCTTGCGGAGCCCGAGCTTCTTCCTTATTTCAGATCCGCCGACCTTCACTTCGAGATCGTAGAGATGCTGTTTTCCAAATCCATTCGGCCACCAGAGGATGGGGTTCTTTACTGTTATTGTGACATCAATCCTGTTTAATCCCTTGGCAAGGACTGCGGTTTTGACAAGTTCCTGGTCTCCAAGCCGTATCTTCATAGTAGTTTTTTCTCCGTCCGGAGAAAAAACCTCGCAATTAACCTTGACCTCGCAAACCCCCTTTGAATGCTTCTGGTCGCAATACACATGCTCGATGCGCGCGTCGGAATACGCGCCGAGATAGATATCGCCGTATATGCCGGCAACCATCAGGCATGTGCCCCAGTCCCAGCCGGAATGGCACTGCACCTTGCGGACGAGATTCCTGTTAGGCGACTGGACCGGGCTGCTGCCATGGGGGACAGGATACTTCAATTTCTTCGAGGCTTCGACTGCGGCGTTTTCCGAGGAATGGAACAATATCTCTATGGTGTTCTCTCCCGGCCTGAGGAATTTTTTGACTTCGAAACGGTAACGGACGAACATGTTTTCCGTGCTTCCCGCCTTTTTACCGTTTATGATTATGTCCGTAATGGTATCAAGGCAGTCGCAGTTGAGAAATACAGATTTTTCGGAAAGCATTTCCGCGGATACGGTGAATTTCCTGCTGTAGATCCAGTCTTCGCGTCCAATCCACTGGACTGAGAGTTCATTGTCAGCCCAGTAGGGATCCGGTATCTTGCCGGCGTCCAAAAGGGCGCTGTGCGTATCTCCAGGAACCTGTGCCGGGACCGACTCATTGTTCTTCACTCTGATAAGCTTCCATTCGCCTGAAAGGTCAATTCTCTTCATGTATTCCTCCTGTTTGATTTTTTCAATATTGAAAAAATCAGCCTGATACTGTCATTCAAATTAAGCCAAGTTACTGTAAGAAAAGGCTGAAAACCTTGACAAAATAGACAAATATTAGTACGATACCGCCATGACACATAAGATTTCAGCAAGGGACCATTTTGCGCAGGAGGACGATTTCTGCCAGGTGAACATCCATAATATCCCGACCGGATTCCCGTTGCACAGCCACGACTATGTCGAGATCGTGATCATCCTGAGCGGAAGATCCAGCCATATGATCAACGAAAGGTCTTATCCGGTAGGCAGCGGGGACGTATATGTGCTTCAGGGGAGACAGGAGCACGGTTTCCAGGAAAGCACCGGAGATTTCCGTGTCTGCAACGTCATGTTCAGGCCGGAACTCGTAAGTTTCCCTTTTGACAGGCTCAGGAAACTGCCGGGATACCAGGCTCTTTTCGTGCTTGAACCTGCTCGCAGGGCCGACAGCGGGTTCAGGAGCCTGCTCAGGCTCGACAGCCCCCGTCTCAAGGAAGTGCTTGAAAAGGTGCAGAGGATAAGGATTGAAATGGAGATGAGGGCCGGCGGTTTCGACTGTACGGCACAGGCACATCTGCTTGAACTGATAGTATTCCTGTCCAGGACATATTCGTCCGATTCTGAAAATTCCCGGCCGGGACTCATGCGTTTCAGCGAGGCTATTGCGTGGATGGAGCAGAACTATGTGAAACATTCGACGGTAAATGAGCTGGCGCGCAGGGCGGCGATGTCCGAACGTCATTTCCTCAGGATGTTCAGGAAGACATTCAAAACCTCGCCGCTTGAACATCTGATCCGGCTCCGCATAAGGCATGCGGAAAAGCTGCTTCAGTCTGGCAGGCATAACATCACGGAAACAGCATATGCGAGCGGTTTCAGCGACAGCAATTATTTTTCACGCCAGTTCCGACGCATTACGGGAACGTCCCCGCGGGAATACAGGGGTTCCCATATTTCATCTTGATTTTTGATTTGAAGAAGTTATTTTTTCCCAGATGATTTCTTTAGAGGTAATTGCAAAACTCAGTTTTGCAGGAATTCAGTAGTCAGAAGACAGAATTCAGAATGAAATTCAAACTAAGATCTGGATATATTCTGAATCCTGACTCCTGAATTCTGACTACTTTTGAAATTGGTTCTTTAGATAAGGAATTCCAGCAATGACGCACTACAAGTTTAATGTCCTCACGGCCAGGGATGTGAACCATCCGGGCACAAACAAGCAGATTTCCGGAAATGAATACGTGCATTCGATAATCATCCATCTGTCGGACGAGGACAGTTCCTGGCTGAGTTTCGAGGAGGCTAAAGCTGGCGCGATTACATTCATCAAGAAATTCTGCAACAACCGCACCTTGAACTTGGACGAGACAAACAGGTCGAACAGGAAGCTGCAGAAACTGGAAGACCTCACCGAAAGCGACATGCTTTCCCAGATGAAGCCCGGACAGAAGCTGTTCAATTTGTAATGGCGCTACTTGATTTCGATCTGCGTGTCCCTGGCATCCCAGTAGATGATATAATAGTCGGTCGGGGACTTCTCCGTCTCCTCGGGGAACTTGTTCACCGGCTCAATCCTCTTGAAGAGAAGTTTTCCGGTAACGGATATCTTCCTGCCATCATTATTGATCACGAAATCCTTGAACTTGTCTGATTCGACGATTTTGCCGTCGGCGCCGGGAAGGGGCATCAGGTAGACGGAAGCCAAATCAACTCCCCTGAAGATCATGTAGCCGGAAGGACCTTTGACCATATCCCCGCTGACGGTCACAATCTTTCCGATGTTCGCCTCGATACCGCTGCTGTTCGACTGGCAGGAGGTCAATGAGAAGAGAAGCAGGACAAAGGAAACGGCAAGTGCAGGAAAAATTCTTTTCATGTTACACCCCTTCGAAGTTAAAGGTTCCTCGGATCATCCTTAATAAAGCATATTTTCCGGTGTAATTCAATATGGTTGAAGTTCATCCATTCCTGCGCAGGATCTTGATAATTTGATACTAGGAATTATTTTCAGATAGCTGATAAACTTTTATCCGATGGAGTTTTGCCAGATGGATCAGTTACTTTCACATGTGAGTGGAATTTTTACGCCGGCCGGATTCTTTGCGCTGGTCAATGTCATCCTTATCGACATAGTGATGAGCGGAGACAATGCGATTGTCATCGGTCTTGCGACCAAGCAGCTGCATGGAGCCGAAAGGAAAAAGGCGATAGCCATAGGTGTCCTGTTGGCTACCGTCCTGAGGATAATTTTCGCCTGTACCGCTGTGATGCTCCTCAAGGTTGTCGGGCTCAAGTTCGCCGGAGGACTTCTTCTCCTATATGTAGTATGGAAGTTCTACAAGGAACTGCGTTCGGAGAAGCACGGTGATCATGATGCAGCAGGTGAAGTGGCGGCCCGCAGTCTCGCGGCGGCCATATGGCTTATCGTGCTGGCCGACGTGTCCATGAGCCTGGACAATGTCCTTGCCGTGGCCGGTGCCGCCCGGGAGAACATCCTGATCCTTGGCATAGGCCTGTTCTTTTCAATAATACTTATGGCAGTGGCGTCAAACTATATCGCCGGCAAGATGGACAAATATCCCCAGATACAGTGGCTTGGTCTCCTGATCATTCTTTTTGTCGCAATAGAGATGCTGCTAGCCGGTAGCGAGGAGCTGGACAACAAGGTTTTCCATGTGAACATCTTCCCCTTCGCATCGGTGGTACTGGGGCTGATAGGGATGCATCTGCATTCAAGATATGTCAAACCGGATTCAGAAAGGAAGATGTATGCATGGTGTTCCGGCAACTGGAGGGGTATTTCCATAGTGGTCCTTATGCTTGCGATCTCCATGTGTTTTTTCGGCGACAAGATCCATAATCTTTTCATGAAGCATCCGGCCGCGCTGTATTTTGTGCTTGTCATCTTCCTATTTCTCCTGATAGAGATAATATCGGCAGTCAGGGCAGCGAGAAAGCAGTAGATTCAATAGGAACATCTAAACAAGCTGCCCCCTGTCATCAAGTTCCCTGGCTTGATATCTCCGTCGCCTTGCGATTAGAACGGGATTCATTGACGCTCCCCTCGGTCATTTTGGCGACATGGGCAAGCCCTATGGCGGAAATGATGAACAGGAAGTGTATTCCCATCTGCACGTAGACGTCGGTCTTCTGGAGTTTTTCGATCTCAATGAAAGATTTAAGCAGATGTATCGAGCTGATTCCGATAAGGGCCATGGAGAGCTTCACTTTCATGGTGCTGGCGTTCACATGATCCAGCCAGTCGGGAGGGTTCTGTTCGCTAAAATGGATTTTGGCGACGAAGGTATGGTATCCTCCTATAATCACCATTATCAGCAGGTTGGAAATCATGACCACGTCGATTAACCCAAGTACCATGAGCATTATGTCCTGGGCCTTGAATCCGCCAAGCCCGCATATCAGATGGTAGAGCTCGACACAAAACTGGTAGACATAGATGCCCTGTGCTACGATCAGTCCGAAATAAAGCGGAGCCTGCAGCCACTGGCTGGCGACAATGATGTTGGCAAACACGTTGCCAAGTTTGAGATTTTTTTTCATTCATTCCCTTTATAAAGCTATTGGTTAGTTAAAGTATTGCCGGATTGGACAACATGTATTTGAATTTGTTCCATCATCCCCAATAATAATGGAGACTAATACAAGATGCCATTGTTATTTTTGAGCATCAATTGACGTTTTAGAAGAGTATCAATACAAAGTATGTGATGGCGGAACATAGTGCTGTCAATGGTATAGTGAGAAACCATGCCCATATAATCCTGCGGGCGGTTATCCATCGTACCCCTGCACCTTTTTCAACGGCTCCCACGCCCATTATGGAACCTGCGATGACATGTGTCGTGCTCACAGGAATTCCGAAGTGGGCTGTTCCAAGCAGGACTATGGCGGAGGCTGTCTCTGCAGAAAATCCCTCCATGGGACGTATCTTTATGATCTTAGTGCCCATTGTCTTGACTATCCGCCATCCTCCCATCACGGTGCCAAGCGATATTGCAGCGTAGCATGATATGACCACCCAGGCATCAAGCTGGAAAGACTTTGTCATACCTCCTGTGAAAAGTGCCAACGCAATGATGCCCATGCTTTTCTGTGCGTCATTTGTGCCATGTCCCACGCTATAGCAGAAAGATGACAGAAGCTGGAGCCTTTTGAAGATAGAATTTGCCTTTGTTGGCGTCGCCCTCCGGAATATCCATAATATGGCTACTGTGAAAATAGATGCCGCAAGCATGCCGATCAATGGCGCCATGAATATGAATATGACAATCTTTGCAACTCCGCCTACAATTACGGTTTTTAAACCTGCTGAGGCAACTGCGCTTCCTATGAGTCCGCCAATAAGTGCATGGCTGCTAGAGGTGGGAAGTCCGAGCAGCCATGTTATGATATTCCATATTATTGCACCGACGAGAGCGGCAAGTACAACCTCCAAGGTTATGTATTCAATGTTTATTATTCCTTTGCCGACTGTCTTGGCGATCGCAATGCCGAATGTAAAATAACCTACGAAGTTGGCAAATCCCGCCATCAGTACGGCTTGTCCCGGAGTAAGGGTCTTTGTCACCACAATCGTCGCTATGGAGTTTGCCGAGTCGTGAAATCCATTGAGGAAGTCAAATGCTATCGCCAGCACTATTACTTGAGAGTCCCGTATTCTGAGTTACTTGTCAGTCCGTGAATATACACTGCGGAC
>JANYBI010000768.1 GCA_025360875.1 Lentisphaerota bacterium | reverse complement strand
CCCTGGGAATCGCAAAGTTACGGATTTTCAGTACGATCGGAACCGATGTTCCGTCCGAAAGCGACAGGGTTCCCTTGACTTCCTTCTTTGTGAATTCAAAAGGAACATAGACATCTACGCAGACTGGCGTAGCACGGTCTTCTGAAAGAGTAAGTTCTCTCAGCGGGAGCAGCGGATCCGGAATTTTGCCTTTTGGAGTATCGACATATATGGCCTCATACAGCTCAGTCCGGATATCCGGAAGTTCGCATTTAACGGTCATCTTTTCCTTCCCGCGGACAAGCACCTGGAAACCTACAACTTCTCCGCGTGCGGCCGACAAGGTGATAGTTTCCCCGTCGAACACGTCGTTCCTTGACAGGTAATCATCAGGAAGATCTCCAACAGGTTTTCCTGTGGAATCGTATTTGTCTTCCAGTGGAATTATTCCATATATCGAGGACGGGAGCTTTCCTGGACTGCCCTTGGCCTTGGGCACCTTTGGCACTGTGATCTTCTCGGGTTTGGGAATGGCTGAGCTTATGGATACGGCTGGCAGAATTTCACCTGCCCGCCCTATCGTGGCTACCGATATCTCGATCGGATCTCCGGGCTTCAAGCCCAAGTCACGTATTGGAATCGACTGTTTATTGTTCTGTTTCACGAATGGTATGTTCCAGCGTGGAAGAGCTTTTCCGTTCACCTTGACATCATATGCAAGACCGGCGGAAGGCGCTTTCACGAGAAGTATCAGGCTGTCCGGATCGCCGTTGTCGGACACCTTTAGGATTTCTGTTTTTCTCGGAGGAGTGTCTTCATCGCAGAAGGTGACACGCATGTAAGGAGCCTTATTCTTGGCCTCGCGTGACCAGATCGTCGGATTGCGCGAATAGTCCGAGCTTGACTCCTGGATGGTTATTCCGAATGCCGTTCCGGTGGCACATGCCTGAACGATGTCGGGATCCACCTGCCAGTTGTATGCGCCATCCTTTATTTCGGAATAAGAATGGCATACGATCGAAAAGCTGTTGCCGCCTGTCACCGCTGGAAATCTCGTTTCGGGAAGGCCCCAGCCT
This sequence comes from Lentisphaerota bacterium, assembly GCA_025360875.1. Lineage (GTDB taxonomy): Bacteria > Verrucomicrobiota > Lentisphaeria > Victivallales > GWF2-50-93 > GWF2-50-93. The sequence goes on along the minus strand of JANYBI010000768.1, from coordinate 1,895 downwards.
TCCTCTTCCTGCATACCGGAAGTCAGGAAGTTCGACTTGTACTCGTCCCAGTCGGCCTGGATTGTTGAAATCGTGACATGGTCGATCTTATTGTCGCCCTGGAAACATACGAGGGTAGCGGATTTCACCTGCTTGCCTTTTATCGCAGTCGTATCGAAAGACATTGCTACAAGATGCTGGTTGCCCTTTATGCGCAGCTTTTCCTGCTTCCCGGCGTTTATGCCCTCTTCGCCCGGATAGATGACGATCGAATTGTCGCGGATGACAGGAAGCTGTGCTGTCTGATCGGCGGCATGCGAGATGACCTGGATGAGTAAAACCGTCAATGCTATACAGATGCGCTTCATTTTCTCCTTTGGCAAATTCCGTTCCTGAAGAGGACGGTTACAATAACTTTTCTGCTTGAAGATTCAACTGTAGACGGCAAATTAAGGGAACCTCTAAATCGGATTGCATATGGGAACTGGAAACAAGACATGGCTGCTATGGAAGGATGCCGACAGGCCGTCCGCGTTGAACATGGCGCTGGACGAACTTCTCCTCGCGAAGTCGGAGCGCCTCGATGGCAGGATCCTGCTGCGGCTCTATGGATGGGACAGGCCTTCCATCTCCATCGGATACACCCAGCATTATTCCTCGGTCTCAGACGAATCCGGCAAATATTCGATTGTCCGGCGTCCGACCGGTGGTGGAATTGTCTTTCATGACAGGGACCTGACATATACGGTAGTTGTACCGGCCGGACATGATATTGAAGCCCTTGACCGCATCGAGAGCTACCATGTTTTCCACAGGGCTGTTCTACTTGCGATGAAGAAGTTCGGGCTCGAAGGACGCCTCGCCTCAGATGCGCCCGTAGTCCAGGACAGGGCTGTGATGAGATGTTTTGTGACTCCTACAAAATATGATGTCCTCTGCGGAAACCGCAAGATGGCCGGCGCCGCGCAGAGACGTACGAAAAAAGGCATATTGCACCAGGGCAGCATCTCCCTGGAAGTTTCGGAGGGCGACAGGGCTGCGCTGGCGGCTGCGCTGGCCAGCGGATTCGAACGTGAGTTCAATATCAAATTCCAGGATTTCACAGTGCCGGACGGTTTTCTGGACGAAGCCGCGCTTCTTGCGTTTGCGAAGTTCGCAACGGACGGATGGAACAAGTCAAGATAGCTTAGGTAATTTCAAAGGCTTTCTTGTTTTATAAATTAATAATCAAGCTTTTCTCAGTGCCCTCTGTGGTTAAGTTTCAAAGGAGGATTCAGGATAAACCCGGATTTGAGCTCAAATTTTATTCTAAATTCTGGATTCCGACTTCTGAATTCCTGTAAAAAAAGTTGTCCGAATGGCCGGAAAAATATTTTCATCATGAAAAACATTCTAAGGCTGTTTTGAAATATCTGAAATAGACAATACTATATGACATGAGAATATTCCTGCTCTTAAATATAATGTTTTTGATATGTTCCTCGCTGGCCGCCGATGGCAATTTGCCATTGTACCGCCATGCGATGGAGAAATGGGAGCCTGATTCATACAGGGCTATCGTCGTGTATAACGGGGAAACGCCTCTGGACAAGGAACAGGGTCTCAAATACATCGACGGCATGGTCCAGGACAAGACCAGGACCCTCAATCTTGTCGTCGGAAAAGCCGATATCAACGACAAGTCCGTAATTGATGCGAAGACTACGGAGATCCTGAAGACCTTCAAGCCTGACAGATTGCCTTTCACTGTCATCTATTTCCCGTCCATCTCGAACGTTGACATCCCCCTGTGGGCCGGTTATCTGACTCAGCCGGCCGCCGAACAATTGGCTGATTCCCCTGTCAGGCGGGAGATTGCACGGAGGCTTCTCAAAGGTGAAAATGCAGTTTGGCTTTTTATTGATTCTGGAAACGAG
>JANYBI010000745.1 GCA_025360875.1 Lentisphaerota bacterium | reverse complement strand
GGACAGGCAGTTCTTCTTCCAACATTCCATCACCCGTGACACATATCTCAAGGAGCTCCGGGAAATGCTCTCCCGCTTCAAGGTCGACATACTGAACTACATGATCACATCGAACCATGTCCATCTACTCGCCTATTCCGGGAAAGGCACGGAGATCGAGAAGGGTATGCAGTACCTGCAGGGACGCATGGCCCAGCGCTACAACAAGCGCACTGGGCGCGAGGGCTCCTTCTGGAGCGGCAGATACCATGCAACACTTGTAGAGACAGGCTCCCATCTGAGCCAGTGCCTATTCTATATCGACTACAACATGCTGCGCGCAGGCGCCGTAAGCCATCCTTCCGAATGGAAGCATACCGGCTACCATGAGCTCTGCGGCGACAGGAAACGCTACAGGATCATAAACAAGGTCAAGCTCCTGAGCAGACTCGGGATGCAGGGGGAAACTGTAAATTTCCGAAATTGGTACACTAAAACTATAAACGCCAAGTCCGATGAATACATGGAACGCCGAAGATACTGGACGGAGGCGCTTGCTGTCGGCAGCGAGGGCTGGATCAGGAAAATCAAAGGAAAGATAGGAAGCAAACGACTGAAGACAGTTAACCTTGAAGAAGCAACGTCCCGAAAGAAACATGGTACTATATATGGGGATGCGGCAAATCGTCCAGCGAGAGCTTTGCGTGAAGACCACTCGCCATATGCAATCTATTGAGTTACACAGCATATTCTGACGGCAGCAGCCCTTGCCCCCAGAAAAAATATTCAGCTGAGACCAGATGCTTTCCTTTCGTGGTAAGCCTTGAGGTTCTCATAGACCGAAAACGGTATGGAGAGGCTGCCGTCACCAGTCCCCATGTCGATGTTCTTCATGTTCACGCCATGGAAATCGCTGCCTCCGGAGACCGTGAGGGAATATTTGGTGGCAAGTTCCAGAAGGCATTTGGTCTGCTCTGTGGAGAACAGCGGATAATACGCTTCTATGCCGTCGAGTCCCTTGCCAACAAGGAATTTCAGGATCTTATTGATGGTCTTCCTGTCACCATCGGTAAAGCTCATAGGATGGGCCCAGATCGCGAGTCCGCCGGCCTTGTGTATCGCATCAATCGCATCGGCCGGCATGGGAAGTTCGCGTTTGCAGTAGCCGGATTTTCCACGCTTGAGGGATTTGTCGAAAGCCTCCTGCATCGTCGCAAAATAACCTTTCTGCACCAGTATCCTCGCGAAATGCGGCCGGCCCGGACAGTCGCCGCCTGCAATCGCCTTGACCTCCTCGATGGTTATGTCGTAGCCCTGTTTCTGGAGCTTGAGCGCAATAAGGTCGTTCCTCGCATCTCTGCCTTTGCGAATTTCGCAAAGCATCTTTTCGAGGGCATCGGCTCCGTGTCCGATGAAAAGGCCCAGCACATGTATGGAGAAATCATAATGCTTGACGGAAACCTCTACCCCGGGAACGGCCTTTATTCCGGGATACTTGACCGATTCATTCAGGAATTCCGGAAGTCCGGAAGTCGTATCATGATCCGTCAGAGCCAACGCCCCAAGATTCCTTTCGTTTGCCAAGGCAAGCAGTTCCGCAGGACTTGAAGTCCCGTCGGAAGCGGTACTGTGAGTATGGAGATCGATGATCATTGGCAATACCTAACACGAATTTCGAACACCGAATATCGAAGACGTTCTTCAGGATCAAAATTCTTATCTCTCATGTCATTCATTTCGTTATTCGATATTCAATTGTTCATAATTCGATATTCAGCTTTCAAACTCCCGCAAATTCCAGCCATTTATTCGCAATAAGCATATGGCCGGCATAGCTCGGATGGACGCCGTCGGCGGCCCAGTATGCGGGCTTCTGTCTGCATGCGGCGGAAGCGAAAAGACCGTCCAGCGGAACATATGCGTCCGCGAATTCAAGCGCCAGTTCCCTGCAGACAGAGATCTTCGGATCCAGGTCCTCGCGCCATTTTTTCCTGTCGTCCGGCACGGGAAGGACGAATGGCTCGAGGATGACTATCTGGCATCCGAGATCCTTCTTTGCCTGCATGAGAATATTCCTGTAATCCTTCCCGAAAGCGGAAGCATCGGTCGGATCATTGCTGTCATATTTTCTCCAGGTGTCATTGATCCCTATCAGTATCGATATCACATCGGGCTTGTGCCTTATGCAGTCATCCTGCCATCTGGCCTTGAGATCCCTCACCCTGTTGCCTGAAATCCCGAGATTGAGGAAACTCAAGTTCAGTTCCGGATATTTCGCCAGCAGTTTAGCGGCTGCCATCATTGCATACCCTCCGCCAAGCTGTTCCGGATTCTCCCTGCTTCTGCCCGAGTCCGTGATACTGTCCCCGATGAACAGGATTTTACTGTCTTTCTTCAATGTGATCATTTGCTCCTCCTATCTGATGACTGGATTTTTTCAGATTATATAAATTGGCTTCCGGGAAACCTCTACATTTAAATCAAAAAACTAAAATTGAAAATCTAAAATCATTATAAATGCAAATTAAAGTTCGCTATTCCTCTTGACTAATGATAAATACATGGTATTTTTTGCGCCTAATTTAAGAATTTTGTAAACATAATATAAAGCTTACTATTTACTGAAAGAGAGGGGTAACCCATGGCAAAAGTCAAAGCTAAAAAGAAACCCGCCGCAAAAGCGAAGAAAACTCACGTGCTGCCAAAGTCCAAGGCAAAGGCCATGAAACCGGCCAAAACCTCTCAGAAACCGGTGAAGAAAACCGTCAAAACTGTAAAGCCATCTGTTAAGAAAACCCCATCAAGACATTTAAAGGCGCTGAAAAAGATACCTATGGCGAAGCCTCTGGCTCAAGCCGCGCCCGCACCTAAAATACCAGCTTTCAAAGGCGTAAAGAAAAAGTTCTACGACATGCTTATGGAAGTGAGAAGACAGTTTGAAAAGCAGATCAACTTCCATTCAAGCGAGGCTCTCACCGCCCCAGGCTCCGCCGGTGACCTCTCAAGCAACATGTCAAACCACATGGCTGATTTCGGCAGCGACAATTTCCTGCACGACATGGAGCTTGAAATGATGTCCAGCGAAGTCGAAGTCCTTGAAATGATCGATGAGGCCGTTGAAAGGCTTGTCTCAGGCGAGTTCGGCAAATGCCTTGACTGCGGATGCCAGATCCCTGTTGAACGTCTCGACGCGAAACCATACGCGCGTTTCTGCGTCAAATGCAAGACCGCCAGGGAAGAGAACAACGGACTCCGTCCTGAATTCAACCGTTGAAGCCGATTTTTAAAAATCAGGTTCCGGCAGTTCCGGCAATCCAGTGCGTTTCCATAGCGCTATTCATCCTGCTGCTTGACCAGTGCACCAAGATTCTGACTGAACGGTGCATTCTTTCAACAATCAAGGTCATACCTGCCTTCTTCAATCTTGTGCATGTGAAAAATCCCGGGGCCGCCTGGGGCATAATGCCGGGCAAAGGCCTGCTGCTGCTTGCAATCTCCATAATTGTCCTTGCGCTCCTTGTCATCTTCATCAGGAAACTTGCGGAAGGATGGATTGAGAGATATTACGCCATCTCGCTCATAGGCGGAGGCATAATGGGCAATTCAGTCGACAGGGTGCTGAGGGGCTCAGTAGTGGATTTCCTTGATTTCTATGCTGGCTCATATCATTGGCCGGCGTTCAATGTCGCCGACAGCGCAATATGCGTCGGAGTTGCAGTTTTCATAATATCATCCTGGCTGAGACCTCAGCCGGATAACGTTGAAAAATCAAGTGACAGAGCGACAGAGTGACAGAGTGCTGGACTCAAGGCTGGGCAGTCAATGAAGTTAATAGTCATATGCGGACCTACCGCAAGCGGGAAAAGCCGACTGGCGCTCGAGATAGCACGCCGAATTTCAGGTGAAATAATTTCAGCCGATTCAATGCAGCTCTATAAAGGGCTTGACATAGGGGCTGCGAAACCGATAAAAGCCGATACGGATCTTGTTCCCCACCATCTTGTAGATCTTTTCGAAATTTCCGAACGCCTGGATGTCTTCCGTTATGTTGAACTTGCCGACAGGGCGATCTGCGAAATCCGCAAAAGAGGCAATACCCCGGTGATTGCCGGCGGCACAGGAATGTATGTCCGGGCACTGCTTCAAGGGCTTGATCCCCTGCCCTCAGACCCGGAACTCCGTGCAAACCTGGACTCGGAATTCGACAATGATTCCGGTTTCGAAAAGCTAAAAGGAATAATGTCATCCAGGGACCCCGAGGATTACCAGCGCTGGAAACAGCACCGGCGCAAACTGATACGGGCACTGGAAGTCTTTGAAATCACCGGCAAATCCATCACCGAACTCCAGAAGACCTGGAAGGAGAACCATGCCTTGAAATATGAAGTCTTCTCCAGGAATCTAGTCTGGGACAGGGACGCATTGAAACAACGCAT
>JANYBI010000696.1 GCA_025360875.1 Lentisphaerota bacterium | reverse complement strand
ATTTTTGAATCTTCTATCATTTGTTTAAACGCATCTATTTGTTTTCCTTTCAATTGTCTCTTTAAATGATTCTTATATCCTTCTAATGATTTACGTGCTGCTGTACTTTTAAATTCCGGCTTAGCAATTTCACATGCTTTTTTCTCAAATTTTGTCAGCTTGCCTCCATACTTTCCCAGCTTAGCGGCTTCGCCAATATAAAATGGCAGCATCCCGGCTACACTTATCCCAGCATAACCCCATTGCCCTTGCATCGCATATAGTACTGCGTTCAGCCCATCAGCAATTCCAATTGGATCTACAACACCAATTGCATCTAACCCAGTCTGTATTGATTCCAAATCCGGGAAAAATTGCGGTCCATCTGAATATGCAGCCGCTTCTTCGGGAGTAAGCCATGGATTGTTTACTCCGCTTGGGCACAGTCCATACGGATCTGTAAACTTCAGTGGATTAGCCTTGCAGTACGCGTATAAGTTCAATCCACTCCGAGCCGGATCCACGCTGATGTACCTTCCGGTCTCGGTATCGTAGTACCGGAATAAGTTGTAGTGGAGTCCAGTTTCGGTGTCGAAATACTGCCCCGGGAACCTTAAATTGTTTTCGATTTCTGAAACAGTAACCGTTGCCTTACCATAAGCTCCATACACCGCCGACCAGACAACTCTACCTGAACCTGAAATAATTTTCTGAGGAGTTCGCACATGATCATTCAGATAATAGTAATACTCGCCGTTCTGTCTGATGAACAAAGGAGCCATGGAATTCGGGCTGTATCCATAGGTGCGAATCTCATTTCCGTCTACGTCATATTCACCGCAAAGTCCCCATATATTGTAATGGTAACATGTCTTAGTTCCATTCACAGTCTTGCTTATTCTGCGGCCAAACGGATCGTAGGAATAGTTTGCGACAATCGCAGAATTCTCCTTGACCTCAACGAGCTGCCCCTGGGCGTTCCAGACGTAGTCAAATATAATTCCACCGACAGTCTTTTTCGTAAGACTGCCGTTGGAATTATATTCATAAGTCGCCTGAGGTGTTGTCAGCAGCTGGTTGTCGAGATTATATGTCCATTCCGAAGAACCGTTGTCCGTCATACGATTTCCAAGCAAGTCATAGGTGAACGTCTCAGATGTTCCGTCGGGATTGTTGACATTGCTGAGGAAACGCGACAAATCATATTCATAACCATAATTGCCGTATTCTGTAATCTTCGTAGCGATATTGTCAGCGGAGTTGTATTCATAGCCTCGTTTTACTATCAACTGACCTGCGGGATCTTTGGATTCAATGTTCGTAGTCCGCATCAAGGCATCGTACGAATAATTGACAGTCGCGCCGCCGGGCAATGTCATCTGTACCGGACTGTTCCACTGGTAGCTGTTGAACAACACCGGCCCCTTGCCAGGAATGTCTATGCTGGAAAGACGGTTTGTAGCATCATAAGTGTAAGAATATGTAATTCCATCCGGACCAGTATATGTTGCCAGTGTACCATTTGCATTATAGGTGTAGGAACTGGTCTTGGAGAAAGTACCGTAGTTTGTCGTCTCAGACAGCTTCCTGCCAATGTCGTCATAGGTGAATGCAAGGTTGCAACTGCTGTTTGTGGCTGCGATGACGTTTCCAATGTCATTGTAAGTAAATTGACAAGTGTCTTCCAGACTGTTGTCACTCCTATAGCACTCTCTTTTCTCCACTTGTCCGATTGCGTTTCTCCAGCTCACTGTCTTCTCACCGCCTGGGAGTGTTTCCGTAATTGTTCGGAAATTCCGTCCGTTTACCGTTTCCTTGCCATAGGCGTAGGTGGTAATCTTTCCTTCAGGTGTGATTGCCCTGGTCATGCGGTTGACGGCATCATATTTATAATGGCTGATACCTCCATTGGCGCTCTTGAGCTCAATCATGTTGTCCCTGGCATCAAATTTGAACTCGGTCACATCTCCATTGATACCTATTGTCTTAATCAGACGTCCGAGTACATCGTAAGTATTGCTTCTGACTCCGCCAGCCTTGTCAGTAACTGACATCACCTTGCCTAAAACGTCATATTTAAAATCAAGAGACCGCAAGGACTTACCAGTAAAGTCGAACTCCTCGGCATGTGTAATCTGCTGCATCTTGTCATAGGTGAACGTCCGGTAGAATGTCGGGAAATCAACACGGACAGGCAGTGAGGAGGAAATCGAGGTGTTATTGGTATCATCGTAGGTATAGGAAATTATATTTCCTCCACGGACTACTTTCTTGATCCTCTTCAACCTGTCATACTCCATGGTGGAGATCTTACCGGAAGGATCGACTATCTTCACCGGAAGCCCGTCGCTGTTCCTTGTGATCTGCGTCTGTTTATCGAGGGCGTCCGTGGCTCTGACGATATTATTCTTGCTGTCATAGTCGAACTTGGCCTGTTTGCCGTTAGGTGCAGTGATTGCCTTGAGATTATTGAGTTTGTCGTAGGAAAATCCAGCTTCCATTGCTAATCCGGATCCATTATTGACAGGCAGTTTCATTTTGGTCAGGCGCATCAGGGAGTCGAACTCCAGCGCGAAGACATTGCCCATGTCGTCGCGCAGGGCCTGGGGATTTCCTGCCACGTTGTAGTTTTCATAAGTCAGGCTGTTGCCTGCCGGATCGCTTACCTTGCTGACGCTGCCGTCCGCAGTGTATTCCGTGGTGGTGGTCGTGGATTCCGCAGGAATATTTGCGGCAAGTGTTTCTGTCAGCACATTCCCGTTGTCGTCGTAGGTATATTGCGTGTGGCGTTCAAGAGGAGTTCCTACAGCCTCCTTCTTAAGAGTCGGCAGACCTTTGTCATTATACTCGTATTGTGTGACATTCCCTGCACGATCAACCTGCCTTGTGGGATTGTTGAAATTGTAATCATATTCAGAAGACTCTGAACTGTTGTCAGGATAAGTCCTCTTTGTGACATTCTTGTTTTCATCCAATTCAAGAGAAGTGCGGTTGCCTTTCTCATCAACATACTGAATATTCCTGCCATCTTTATTCATCTGCTGGACAGTGTTGCCGTTGACATCCTCTCGAACCTTGTCGTGAGCATCGTCAAACCACATTTCACGGACTTGTCCTGAAGCGTCCTGGACCCGCGTATAATCAAGATTCTTACCCGAATCGTGATCATAGCTGAAATTGTAGGCCGGGCCGTTGTCATCATCGATTCCGGCGACCTTGCCGCCGAGATGGCTGTCCGGCTGCGGCTCCAGCAGTTCAAGCGGATATAGATATCCCAAATCCGGGATTGTTCTGGGAGGCGTATTTATTGGAAGAGGACGTTTATCGTCATCCGCATAGCGAGGTTTGATCTTATGGCCGGCAGGATCGGTTTTCGAGGTGACTCTACCATTATTGTCGTATTCATAACTTGTAGTTGGGCTAGTTTCCGTTGTCGAACCGGAGGCATCTTTTGTCACCGCTGTCTCTATCATGGGAGGAAGCGTCGGCTTTCCCGGTATCGGTGACTTATAAGCATATTCCGTGCGATGGTTTTCACTGTCCCTGACGGCGGAAAGCTGACCTAAATCATTATACTCATACCAGATGAGCTGTTTTCCAGAGCTGTTAGAAACACCGGTCAGGCATTTCTTAATATTATTATTCATAAATGTTTTAGTTTCATATGCGAATTTAACTTGGGGGACTTGTATGCGAGGCATGTATTCAACATTAGCATTCCCCTCTTCATGGGAGGTGTTCTTGGTAACGCTTTTCATATATCCATACTCAAGAATCCTGCCGTCTGTATCGTAGCTCTCATAACTGCCGAACTTATTCTCATATCTCCAGTTGGAGCCAAGTTTTGTTATCTTCTGGGTTTCGTATTTGAAAACACCAAATCCGTCATTTTTGAAGGCAAGACCATGCCGTATTATCGTGACAGCTTTTTCGCATCTGTCCAATCATCTTTCACGGAATCCTTCAAATAGAACTTCAGCCTTTCCAGATGGGACCAGTTCCACTGTCCGTCCTTGTAATAGCGCTGCACAGAAACGGTGTCTGATCCGGATTTCACCTGCAGGTCATAGATCTCCGCGCCCGGTTCACCATCCAGGAACTGGCCTGTGCTGAGATTGACGGCACATCCAATTTGTAGATTTTCAGTACACGGCTTACATGGTGGATTTTCGGGACATGCTGGTTGTCCAGATTGCACCACGTTAGGAACAGTAATCTGCGTTGTTGGGGGAACGACAACGACGGTATCCTGAGGAGCGCCAATATAACCTGTGCCCGTGCCTGTCTGCGGATCACCGGGTTCCGGGGCAACATAGATGGTGATACTGCCAATATTTGGCACTCCTCCTGTGACGGTATAGATGCCGCCGCCAGACGGAGAAGGGCAGTATCCAAACCTGCTGATAGTATAGAGGGTCGACTTGGTTCCAATTATCTTACCGCATGCGGTGCAGTATTCATACTTGTAAAAATGCTCAAGAACAATTGGCTGGCATGAGGAAGTGCCATCGTCACCGCCTGTGGTGTTCGCCGTCTCCTGAAGCGGTGTCTTGATGCAAATCACCCTGTAGGAGACCGTATACTCCTCCTTGGCCTCAAGGGTCTTCGGCACTTCATTCAGCAGCTCAAACTTATAATACGGGGATTCCGCCATGCCAAATTCCAGGCTGTCAGCCCGGATGAGGCCGTAGTTGACCATCTTGTACTGTCCTGTGAAGACATCCCCCGCCTTCATGTCCGGCAGGGTTACGCTTGTCGGCGTTACTGCGACCACTGCAGCAGGTACATTTGTCTCATACGTGGCGTTCAAGGATATGTCATAGATGTCCGTGATGGTGGTCGGGACAACCTGCCATTGTACCGTGACAAGCGGACTCGACAGATAGACCTGCTGTATCTGTGTGATGCCGGGCTTGATCCAGAGGCGTCCGCCAAAATCATCGTGGCCGTCCTTTGAGACCTTGAACGCATAGAATCCCGATGGCAGATCCTTGATGAGGGCTTCGCCGTAGCTGTCCGTAGAGACATTCCTCTCGATGGTGGGTACATTCGTGTTCTGGATGTAGATCTTCGCCCCGCTGACACCTTCGATCAGATGGCCCGATGCGTCAAAGGTGCTGGTGTACATGTCCGAAACCTTGAACAGCGCATTTCCGATTCCCGTGTCGGTAACTGCGGGATAGAGTCCTATATCCAGTGTAGGATAATTGGAGCTGGCGATCCTCAAATAGAAGCTGTAGTTGCCTTCGTTCATGGATGCCGGCGGCATGAATGTCACGCCGATCTGCTTGGATTCGCCCACCTCTATCCTCGGATATGATGTCTGGGAACTCAGAGAAAGCCATGATGGTGCCGCTGTACCGTTGGTGTTGACCAATGATACCTGGACATTCTCAAGGGCCGCCAAGCCCTTGTTGGAGACTCCCACATATTCGGTAATGCTGCTTCCTCGCGCAACGCCAGTAAGTACGACATTGGGATTCAGTTCTACCCTTGGCAGCGAGTTATGGACTTCGGGCTGGGTGGTATCGCCGGGATTGACAGGCGGCACGACGGGTTTGAAGAATTCAAAGCTTATAGTCACGGTGGCCCAGGTGCCTTCATCGCTGACCACTTTTAGTATAGCTGTTCCCAGCTCGGGAACAGTATCCTCCGCCCATACGTTGACATCGAACGAATAGCTCTGGCCTCCGGTGAGAAGCGCAGTTCCAAGGCTTGAAGTGACATGCAGTCCGGGTATGAGAGCGCCGGAGGGCTGGTTCGCGGCATTGTAGACAACTTCGAGATTTTTGAGATCGGTTCCAGTCACTGTCGAAATCTGCACGGGAAAGCTCTTCTGGTAGCCATACGGGATGCGCAGTGAGACGGATTCAGGTCCGGCTGACACCGACTTGATGGTGAACTGCGACTGGAACGTCTTGTCCTTCCTGTCGGGATGCACGACCCAGACATTGTAGACACCTGCTTCGCCGCGCTGGGGAACGAACTCGTAGGTGAACGCGCCGACAGTGTCGGTAGTGATGTCGTATGTCCTGTCGAATCCATTGATGGTGACTCCGAGCCTGAGAGCTGCATTTGGCGCCGGCGTTCCGGTGCTGCGGAGTATCGACTGGCCCTTGATGACGATGTTCTCCTTGCCGAATGAGATGGCCGGAGCAACGGATGTGATTGTCCCATAATATTTGGTCTCGGCAAGCGAAATAGTCTTCCTTGTGGATATGCCGTCGAGCACAGCCTCGGTCTGCGATCCTCGGCTGTAGTATATGTTGTCGATCTCAAGCTGGACGGTCACATTGGCTGGAGCACTGGAAGGCACGAAGATGTCCTGGAGCGCGGTAGTGTAGCTGCCACCTGCGGGAATCCGCCTGACTGTGTCGCCGTTTGCCAGGCTGATGAAGCCGTCACCGACTGCCTCGAAGAAACTGCCGAGGGCGAGAACGTTGCCTTCAGCATCAAGCAGCTTGAAGCGTATCCTGCTTGAAGGGCTGGTCCCCTGGGCCGTGACAATGTCCACATCCACATCGGACGTGTTCTGCATCACAAACTGGACCTTGCCGCCGACTCCGCGTACGAATTCCTGGTTGAGTATGTCTATTGGCAGGACGGTGTCAGTCACTGAGACCAGCATGTTCCTTGAGATCCTGTATTGCGCACCCTGTTCGGGTTCCACTACCAGCGCGGCCTTCAGATTGACGGTGTCGGTGAGAGTCTTGTATCCGGCGACAACGACGTATGCCTGCTTGTCGCTTCCGGGTTCTATTGTGAACTTCTCAGAAAGATATGTGTGGCCTGAGCATTCGACCTGGAGGCGGGCGTTGGCTATCTGGAAAGTACTGCCGTTATGTACGACATAGTTGACCTTGTTCATGGTTCCTCGGCGGAGCTGGATTGTCTGCGCTGGCAGGATGGTCACGGTAGGCAATGAAATCGAACGCGCCGGAGTCATGATTCCCTCGGCGTCCACGGCCTTGACGGCATAATCCCTGGTCTTTTCCTTCATGTAGAACCTGTCGGTGTAGGTCTTGGCGTTGAGAAGCGTAGCGTCTGCCTCAGGCTGGGTGCGGCCGTCCGTGTAGACATTGTATCCTGATATGCTTGCCCCGGCGCTGTGCGTCCAGGACAGGACTGCGGGATTGCTGTCCTCCTGCTCGACGCTGATGCCGCTGATTGGCAGGAGCTGGAAGTTCTCGTATGCGTCACCGGCGGGAATCGAGACATTGCCGACGGCGTCAACCGTGGCGACAGTATAATGGAAATATCCGACAACCGGGTTCGTATCGACTACGAGAAGAGCCTGGACGCCTTTTGCCAAGGGCTGCAGGCCTTCCAGTGAAGTGATGGATGCGTTGGAGCGGTAGATGCTGTAGGTTATGGCCTCTCCCGGGGAATCCGGAGCCTCCCACTGCAGGGCGATGCCGTTCGTGGCGAGATTGATTGTAAGGTTCTTCGGCGGCGGCGGGGCCGTGGCGTCGGAAAGCAGGTTGAGGATGTTACTGTAGGCGCTGACTGATTCCTGCCCGTTCTCTACCCTGAGAGATGCCAAAGCATAGAAGTATATGCCGTCTTCAGGCGGAAGGTCCGTATAGGTGGTCACGCTGTTTGCACGTGCAACCTCCTGGAGCGTGCCGGCTGTCTTGCCCCGGAAGAGCACGTAGCCGGAAGCATTCTTGACGGCGAGCCAGTTAAGCTGGACAAAACCGCCGGGAAGCGATTTGCCGGTGAAGCCCAGAGGAGAGGTCAATGCTGGAAGTTCATTCTGATATACCTGGAATACTGAAAGCCCTACAATGGTGGAGCATGCATTGCCGAGATCATCCTGGCCGAGATAGGAAATCGCCATGTCCTCGGTTTCCTGTCCAGCGGTCGCCGGCAGAGTGAAACTGAAGCTCCAGGTGTTCGTTGATCCCTGCTGTACGACGCCAGGGATGTCGACAGGATCAACATGGGATTTCGAAAGCGAATACCTGAATACCGGCGACGTGCCTGCCTTTACGGGCTGGTCAAGTTCGGCAGTCATGGACACGGTCACAGGCGTGGTTGCATTGTTCTGGATGGATTTGCCGGGCTGGACTGCAAGCGCGGTTACTGCCGGTCCGTTCGTATCTATCAGAATTGCCTGTCCGCTGTCTATCTGTGTGCCGCGGTTGTTGACCATGTCGCGGACTGACAACACTGCAAAAGCCTGTCCGGATTTTGTCGTGGATGTTATCTTGAAACTGCCTTCATAAATAGAATCATTGGTCTGGCTCTTTGTGAGCGTAGCTGAAATCGGAGTTCCTCCATCGGGCACTATGCTGAGGAACGGTACGGCTAGTGCGGGTTCGCTTAGCGTGAGCACGACACCGACTTCGCCCAGTCCGAAACGCCCGCTGGCCGCATCATATGCGCCTTTGGGAGTATAGACGATTGAAATTGCCTTCGGTGCCGTCCTGTCGGAAGTGGTGGACGCGATCTCGGAAAGCGTTCCTTCGGTTCCGGCGGTGTTCACCATGGATACGCGGTAGAAATAAGTCTTGTCCTGTGTCGGCAGATCCATATAGTTGAGAGCCGATACAGGGGTTGCGTTCAGCTTCTGCGCCTGGGCTATATCAGTGAACGCCACATCCGAACGGTAGATATTGTATCCCTGGATCGTGCTTTGGTCGGGCTTCTTCCATGACAGCGATATCTGTCCGTCCTGCTGCGGCGATACCGCAAGGCTCAGCGGTGCCAGAGGAATGCTCGTGTCAAGAGTCACTGTGACTGTTGCGGAAGACGGGCCCTGTCCGGCACGGTTGACTGCGACGACATACATGGTGTTCTGTCCAGGTTGGAGAGTGACGTCAAAGCTTGCCTTGCCTTGGGCATCGGGAACTTTGCTGGCGACGGAAGTACTGTTCAGGAAAAGTTTGACTTCGCTGTAGGGCTGGCCCGTGCAGACCACGGTCTGAGCAGCTTTGTTTAAAATCGCGGAGTTGGCGGGAGATGTGATTGCAGGAGTGTAGCTGGGAACAGCGAGCTGGAGGTTGAGCGCAAAAGCCTGCTCTGCCATGTTGTTCAGATTGTCGTAGACCCTAACTGTCAGCGTGACTGCCCCATCAGTGGCCTTAGTGGCATCCCAAATGCAGCTCAAGCCGTCGCCGGGAGTGAGATCGGTGCTTGTAACGCCGTTGATGATGAATTCGGCGCGGCTTATCCCGGAATCGTCGGTAGCCACTGCCTTGAACTCGCCAACGGCAGTCAATGTCATTCCGTTAGCGACATTCGCAGAATTGAAGGTGACAGAGGTAATCGTCGGAGGAATTTTCTCGGGGGCGGGAGTGATCTTGACCGCCGTGACGTCCTTCAGTTCGCCTCCGGACTTGTTGACTGCGGTGACAGCGAAATAATAATCTTTGGCGTTCTCAAGACCTGCGACACGGACATTGGCGGCAGTGCTTGTCCTCACCGCCTGCATGCCTTCTACGCTCGTGAAGGCCGTCTGGCTTGAGTATATGGCGTAGTTCTGGAGGTTTGCAGTCTTGGGAACGGCGGTCCATGACAGGTTGACGGCACCGTCGCCAGGTTCGCCTGCAAGACCTGCAGGGTTAGGCATCAGCGTGTAGACCGAAGATACAAGCCCGGCGCTTCTGTTTCCGCCGGCGTCCACGGAAACTATTTTCACGGTATAATCCTGATCCTGGGCAAGTCCGGTGATCTCCAAGCTCTTTGTTTCCTTGGCGAGAGTCCTGTAGACGGTTGCGCCTCCGTTCCAGTATACATCGAAGGATGCGAGGTCGCCTGTGGCGTCGGAATGCGTCCATGACAATCCGATCTTGTCGCTGTACGAAGTCACTTTGAGATTCTGGATTTCCGCAGGCGGAGTCAAGTCCTCCACTACGGCGGACTTTGAAACTACGGTGTTGTTCCTGTTGCCAAGCTGGTCGACTGCGACAACGGCATAATGGTATGTAGCACCTTTTGTAAGCCCACTGTCAACATACGTCTTTCCTGTCACTGTCGTGATCTTCTGTGCGGTTGCAGCATCGGTGAAAGCCGCCTCATTCCTGTAGACATCGTAGCTTACGGCATCGCTGTCAGCATATGTCGACCAGTTGAGTTTTATGGACTGGCCGTCCTGTCTGCCATCGGCAGTCAGCGTGACGGCTGCTGGAGCAATATTATCGAAGAGGACGTTGATGGCTGCAGATCTTGGACCTTCTCCTGCGCGGTTGAACGCCGCCACAGTTATCCTGTTGCTGCCCTGGACAAGATCCAGCGTATGCGTGAACGCACCGCCGGTTCCGGGAGTCTTGACCGCGACTGCCCCGTCATTCCTGTATATGCGGATCTGGCTGTATGCCTGTCCCGTACCCGTGACTGCAACGGAGCCCGCAGTCGTCTTGAAGCCATCAGCGGGATTTGTGATCACCGGCACGTATGCCGGCGTTCCAAGCTGGAGCCCGAGTGAATATGACTGCTCCGCCATGTTGTTGAAGACATCATAGACCCTGACCTTGAAGGAGAATACGCCGTCGGGGATCTGCGTGGCGTCCCAGATCCAGCTAAGCCCGTCGGAGATGACATTGTCGGTCGCGACAACATCGTTGACGATGAACTCAGCCTTGCCCAGGCCGGTGCTGTCTGTTGCCGTCACCTCAAATTTTCCTGCCGATCTCAGAACCATGTTGTTCATCAGCTGGACTCCCCCGAATTTGACCGAGGTGATGACCGGAGGCGTTGTTTCCGGGCTGGGGATGAATTTCACTGAAACGACATCCTTGAGTTCACAGCCGGACTTGTTGACTGATGTTACTGCGATGTAGTAGTCCTTGCCGTTCTCAAGCCCGGACAGCCGGACGCTGGTCCTCGTGCCAGATACCGCCGGCTGCATCCCATCGACGCTTGTATAAGGAGTCCTGCTCACATATACCGAATAATGACCGAGGTTGGCGATGTTTGACAGGGGATTCCAGGTGAGGAGGATTGTCTGGTCGTCGGTCACACCCGCCAGGCCCGTAGGATTCTGCATCAGGGTATATACCGACATCTCCAGGCCCGCGCTTTTATTCCCATCGGCATCAACCGACACTATTTTCATGCTGTATTCATGATCAGGCTGCAGCCCGGGAATTTCTATGTTCGGTGTATTCTTGGGCAGAGTCGCATAAATTTCAGGATTTCCATTCCAGTAGACTTCAAAGGAGGCGAGATCACCTGTCGGATCAAGATGAGTCCAGGAAAGCGTGATTTTGTCGAATGTGGCAT
>JANYBI010000706.1 GCA_025360875.1 Lentisphaerota bacterium | reverse complement strand
GATGTCGTCGATGTCCTTCTTGTTCTTGTTCATGTCGAAGAGGGAAATCCTGCGGATCGGGATGGCGAGCAGTTTCTCGATGTCGGCATCGGTCACGTCGCGCTTGAGCATGTTCCGGAAAGGTTTCAGGCCCTCGTGGACCTCCTTCAGCACCTTCTCGTATGTCTCGCACTTTTCAATGCGCTTGTATATCCTGTTCTCTATGAATATCTGCGCCAGGGTCTTGTCATGGAACGCATCGTTCAGCTTGCCAAGCTCGATCTCAAGCTCCCTTTTCAGATATAGGAGCAGCTTTTCGGTATTCCTCTGCAGGACTTCCGGGACAGTCATCTTCACGGGCTTGTTGTCGGCGATGACTATGAGGCTTGTCGAAACCGATACGGAGCAGTCGGTATATGCATAGAGCGCATTCAAGGCCTTGTCCGGATCATAGCCTCTCGCCGGAGTAATCTCGATCTCAAGTTTATCGGCGGTATAGTCGTTGACGGCGGAAATCTTGATCTTGTTCCTGCGGGCCGCGTTTTCAATCGAGGCGATCAGCTTCTCGGTCGTCGTCACGGCCGGGATCTCGCGGATTATGAGCTTGCGCCCAGCCTTCTCAATCCTCGCACGGAGCACGATTTTGCCGTTGCCCTGATCATAGTCGGAAACATCCATCAGCCCGCCCTGGATGAAGTCCGGATATATCCTGAACCTTCCGCCTTCCAGTATCTTTATCTGGGCCTGGAGCAGCTCCTTGAAGTTGTGCGACATTATCTTGGTGGACATTCCGACAGCGATACCTTCCGCACCCATCATGAGGAGCGCCGGAACCTTGACCGGGAGAGTTACAGGCTCCCTGTTCCTGCCGTCATATGAATCGGTGAACTCGGTGATGTCGTTGTTGAAGAGGACTTCCTTCGCGAGGCCGTTGAGCCGGCACTCGATGTAGCGCGCCGCAGATGCGACGTCTCCGGTGAATATGTTTCCGAAGTTACCTTGCTTGTCAATGAAATAATCCTTGTTGGCGACGACAACGAGAGCCTCGTAGATCGATGCATCACCATGCGGATGGAACTGCATAGTATGGCCGACAATGTTGGCGACCTTGTGGTACTTGCCGTCGTCCATCCTCCTAAGCGACCAGAGTATTCGGCGCTGTACGGGCTTCAGCCCGTCGTCAACGTCCGGAATCGCCCTGTCCTTGATGACGTATGATGCGTATTCGAGGAAATTTACATCCATGAGACGGCGGAGATGGGTGTTGCCGCTTCTCGGAATTGCGGTCGGCCCGATGTTCTCATCCTCTGAAACTGAAACCTCCGGCACCTTAGCTTCAGGTTCGGATTCCACAGGTTTCTTTTCAATCTTATCCGCATCCTCCGGGGCAGGTTTTTTTATTTCCTCCTCCTCGGAATGCTTCCCATCCTTCGGATCTTTCGGCTCTTTATGTTTCTTATCCTTATTTTCTTTTTTCGTCATGGGACCAGATTCTCCATAATGTAATTGCGGCGCTCGGGGGTGTTGTCTCCCATGTAGAATTCAAGGATCTCAGGCACGTTGCGCATGTGGTCGACGGTCACGCTCGTAAGCCTTATGTCTTCACCGATGAACTGGCCGAACTCCGACGGGGAGATCTCGCCCAGGCCCTTGAACCTGGTGATCTCGGCGCTTCTCTCCCCGAGTTCCTTGATCGCCTTCTGCTTCTCGGCCTCGTCATAGCAGTATATCGTCTTCTCCTTGTTCCTCACCCTGAATATCGGAGTCTCGAGGATGTGTACATGCCCTGAAAGCACAAGCGGCTCGAAGAACTGCAGGAAATATGTGATAAGGAGGTTCCTGATGTGCACGCCGTCAACGTCCGCATCAGTCGCAATAATCACCTTGCCGTACCTGAGGTTCTCAAGGTCTTCCTCGATGTTCAGCGCCTGCATTATGAAATAAAGCTCGTTGTTGCTGTATATCTCCTCGGGCTTCTTGCCGAAACAGTTAAGAGGCTTGCCCCGCAACGAGAATATCGCCTGCGTGTAGACGTCGCGGCTACCAACCATCGAACCTGCGGCGGACTGCCCCTCAGTAAGGAATATCACCGACTGCCTGCCCTTTGTCGAACCGTCGTTCAGATGGAACTTGCAGTCCTTCAGGTTGGGGATCTTCAAGGCTATCTTCTTCGCGATCTCCTTGGACTTCTTCTTGACCGACTGGATCTCCTTCCTCACGCTCTCGTTAAGGGTGACCTTCTCTATGATGACGTTCGCCTGGTCCAGATGGCGGTGCATGTAGTTGAGGACCGCATCCTTGACGGCGTTCACAATCTCGCCCCTGATGTCGGTGTTGCCTAGCTTGTTCTTCGTCTGAGACTCGAAGATAGGATCCTGGAGCTTGATGGCGATAGAGCCGACGATTCCATCTCGGACGTCGCTGCCCTCGAAGTTCTTCTGCGCAAAATCGTTCACAGCCTTCAGTATCCCTTCCTTGAACGCGGAAAGATGGGTCCCGCCGTCATTCGTGTACTGTCCGTTCACAAAGGAATAATATGTCTCGCCGTAGTTCGCAGTATGGCAGAATGAGAACTCGAGGGTCTTTTCCTTGTAGTGGATGATGTTGTAGAGGCGCTCATCGCCTACTTCAGTCTCGATCAGATCCTGGAGACCGTTCTTGGAATAGAACCGTTCGCCGTTGAAGTAAAGTGAGAGTCCGCTGTTCAGGTAAGCATACATCCAGAGGCGCTTCTCGATATATTCCTTGTCGAACGCCAGCTTCGGGAACATCAAGGCGTCGGGAATGAACGTAATCAGCGTACCGTTCTGTTCCTGGCTCTTCCCGTCCTCCTGCTTCTTCAGCACTCCGCTCTTGAATATCGCCTTCTTGAACTTGCCTTCGCGGAACGAGGTCACCTCAAAATATTCCGAAAGCGCGTTCACGGCCTTTGTGCCGACACCATTCAACCCCACGGAAAACTGGAACACATCGGTATTGAACTTGGCGCCCGTATTGATCTGCGAGACGCACTCTATCACCTTGCCCAGCGGAATGCCGCGCCCATAGTCCCTTACTGTCACCTGCTTGTCATTGATGGAAACATCAACCCTGCGGCCGACACCGACAATATACTCGTCGACGCTGTTGTCGATTATCTCCTTGATCAGTATGTAGATGCCGTCATCGGGATGGGAACCGTCGCCCATTCTGCCAACATACATCCCCGGCCTGAGACGGATATGCTCGAGTGAACTTAAGGTTTTTACCTTGCTTTCATCATAAACTTGGTTCATTAATATACTATATCTTGTGTTTTAGGTTCAATTTCCCCTTCAATTTATACAATTAGTTGCATTTTTCAAGAAATCTGAGCGAAAATATCAGATATTGAACTTTTTTGCGTAAAAAGGGTGCATAGGACGTTTTAAGGATATATAGTTCCTAGTATTAACTTGGGTGATTTATGTTGTTAGGCATAATTGGCGACATACACGGCAACATTGAAGCGCTCGATTCCACATTCAAGACGCTCAAGGAAGCCGGCTGCCAGAAAATCGTCTGCACAGGCGATATTGTCGGCTATGGAGCATCCCCGCAGGAATGCATCGACTTCGTACGCGACAACAACATCCAGTCAATCCGCGGCAACCACGACCATTACACTACGCAGAAAAACACCGACTGGAACATCCAGCCCTACGCGAAACAGGTTATCAAATGGATGCAGGACACCCTGCCACAGACATATATCGACTGGCTTGACACCCTCCCCTACCAGCTTGAGATCGAAGGCATACAGTTCGTGCACTCATCACTCGAAAGCGTGGACGGAAAGACCTGGCCCTACATTCTGAGCGCGCAGAGCGCCCTGTTCCATTTCTTCCTGCAGAACTCCAAATACTGTTTCTATGGGCACACTCATATCCCACTTATCTTCATCCTGAACAGAGGCAACGTCACCATCGAAATGCTCACCACCAGGAATCTGGCAAAGGCGAAAGGCGAGAAATTCCTCTTCAACTCAGGTTCCGTCGGACAGCCCAGGGATTTTGACTCAAGGGCTTCGTCCGCCATCTTTGACACCAAGAAACTCGACCTCACCCTCGTCCGCGTGAAATACAACGTCGAACAGACCCAGCTCAAGATCCTCGCCGCCGGCCTCCCCAGCCAGCTCGCAGAAAGACTCTCATCGGGACAGTAGGGAAGAAGTGCGAAAGTGCGAAAGTTCGTAAGTTTCGATTTCAAACCACAGAACACACAGAAATCAATTACAATAGAATCAAAGTCAAGACTTTTGGGGCAGAAAGACAGACTTGAGGCTGAATCCAAGAATTGAATAATCTAATACATACTATATTTTAGAGATAAAATCATCGGAGGATTTCAACATGCTTACTCTATCCCATAAAGTTGAGCAGGAAGTATTGCTTTTGCCTTCAGACGAAAGGTTAGCTTTAATCGACAAGCTTATAACAAGCCTAAATTTACCGACACAGGCCGACATTGATAAATTGTGGGCAAAAGAGGCAGAGCGGAGAATTGCAGAATTGGATTCGGGAAAAGTACAAGGCATCTCAGGAAAAAAAGTTTTTGCCGATATTCGTTCCAGATTGTCAAAATGAATCTCATATTCCATCCCGAGGCCAAAAGAGAGTTGGAACAGGCAATTTCCTATTACGAAGATTGCCAGGAGGGGCTTGGCACTGAATTCCTGGAAGAAGTTTACTCCACGATTCAAAGAATCCTAGCTTATCCCGAAGCTTGGGCTATGCTTTCGGAAAAGTCGAGACGTTGTCTTACTAATCGCTTCCCCTACGGAATAATCTATCAAATCCTCAATGAAGACTGCATACGAATTATCTCTGTAATGCAGTTAAACCGAAGTTCCTAGGAAAAATCAGACCCTAAATGCCAACTTACGCATTGATTTTATCTATGATAAAATATTTATAGATCCTTTTATTTAGCGTTATATTTGTACCCATGTAAATATTTGATATATTTTTAATATAACTATTGACATCTAATAATAATGCAA
>JANYBI010000702.1 GCA_025360875.1 Lentisphaerota bacterium | reverse complement strand
CTTACGTGGAATGGGTGAACAAGATAAAGACCGGTCTTAACAAGGGGGTCCAGTTCTGGGACACCCTTGCCAACAATGCCGACAAGGTTCCGGGAATGCAGATCGAATACAAGGCCGGATCCCTCGGGAAAATAGCCTCGGTCAAGGACGGCATCGCCATCATAAAGACAGGTGCAGGCGCCGAAGTCAAGATTCCTATCACCGATCTTCCAATGAGACAGTTCAAGTTGGTGGCGAAGAAAGTCGCGGACCAGGAATCACTGGCGTTCTATTTCCTCATTATCGGCAATTTCGCCGACGCGAAGGATTTGGCTCCGGATGAATGGAAGTCCGAATTCTCGGATTTCATCTATGCCTATCTCAAGGGGAAACTGAAATTCCTGAACAGCGAGAAGTCCGATTCCGCAAAGCAGGAACTCAAGGAGTTCACCACTAAATATTCCTCTCTTCCCGAGTTTGCAAAGGCCCAGCAGGACGCCGCGAAGTAGTCACTAAAGTTAGCCTCCAGACACTTTTCCCATATTTACTAATGAGGTCATCAATATGTTTACATTTTGCTGGGTAGGAACGCCTCGTGTTTATCCCGATCCTGAAAGGCATCGGGAAACCGCCCTACATGTAAACTATTTCCTGCACACAGTAGTTATGTCAGGCTCATTCTCATCCTGGGTCTTCTCGGAATAGTTTCAACTGTCATCCTGACGGTTTACAACAAGCACCATGTCAATTTTTAGAGGTTCCCTAAAATGTATCCAAATAAATCCTATAGGAGCAATTGCCTTATGAAAAAGAATTCTTTGTTTCATGTGGCGTTCGGTCTTTACGTCCTAGTGTTTTTATTGTCAGGATTTGCTGACAGATCGGCAGCGCAGGAACAGCCGGCGAAAGCGGACAAAAAGCTGCGCTGGTCTCCGCCGAAACTTGAAAATCCGGTCACAATCACGCTAGGAGAAGGAGTCACCAGCAACACTTTGGACAAAACAAAGGATTACATCGTCAAGCTTCCCGCAAAACGCAAGGTGGGAGCCACTATCCTGGAAGGAGGCCGCAACATAGTTATCATCGGCGGCTATATAACCGTGCCTACGGGCAACAAGCCGCAGGATATCAATAGCCGGGCCATATACATCAAAAATGCCGAAGGCACTGTCCATATCGAAGGAGTGCTGATCGACAACAGCGGGAATTCCGATTTTGACGGTATTGCAATATGCGCCCCGTCCGCAGTGGTCCAGATCCAGAACTGCAGGATCATGGGCCTGACCGGACTGTTCAAGGGCACGCATTCCGACATCGTGCAGCCATGGGGCGGCGTCAAGGAACTCCGCATAGACCGTCTGACAGGTTCCAGCAACTACCAGGGCCTCTTCATTCCACAGGATCTCGCTCCCATCGGCTCCGCAGTCATTTCACATGTCGACATGAAAGCGTTGCCGAATTCCTATCACCCGAACGGGACATACCTTCTCTGGTTCACCAAGGATCAGGATGGAAATTCAGTTTATCCGATAACCTTTGAGGAAGTATATATCATCCCACTCGAAGGCAGGACTGCCGGTCAGACAGTATGGCCCCATGTCAAATCGCCGCAGGCCATCGCCGCGGTGCAGAACGGCAAGGAAATATCCTGGCCCACGCTGAAATCAGTCAAAGGCGTGGTCACCGAAGGAGCGCCTCCCGGAGGCGAATTCGTCCCCGAAGGAGTCGCAGGCCTCGATTACAGTTCCCCCGGATATGAAACGTCCAAAGAATGACGCGGTCATAGCAGCAGATATTCGCATAAGGTGTCGTAGCTGACAAATGAAGTTAGCACGAAAAAATATTATCGCACAAAGGCACAAAGCCACAGAGGATAAAGATACGCAAAAGTTTTCGGAAAAGAGTCAGAGAAAAACCAATTGTCAAAAGGGTTTGTCTCTGCCCGAGCAAAATGTGAAGGGAGAATAAACATGATGCCTTCCTTCGTGCCCTTAGGCTTTCTTTGCCTGTCCTGAGCATATGTCAAGGGATGGCGAGAATAGTTCCCGACGCCTTCGGGCCGGGATTTTCAACTTTGTGGCTCCGTGGCTTTGTGAGAGGAAAATGGATTTAGAATTTTAACCATTTCCATTCAGCCAGCCTCGACTCCGCCAGATGGCTGATGATTGAGCGTTGCATCTCCGGAGGATTGCAGTAAAGTTTATGCTGACTCAGGAACAGGTTAAGAAGTGACCGAGAGGCCAAGTGACAAAGTGACCAAGCATGAATTTGAATATTTCTCGGATGTTTCTTTATCTCGGCCACTCGGCTACTTGGTCACTCGGTCTCTTTGACACTTTGACACTTTAAACATAAGGAGATTCTAAATGAAGAAAATTGCCGTGCAGAGCTGGTGTTTCCGTGAATTCAAACCGCTGGACAAGCTGATCGGAAAGCTCAATGAGTGCAAGTTCAAGAACGTGGAACTTTGCGGAGTCCATGTGAATTTCAAGGATCCGGGATCGGTCAAGGTCATCAAACAGTTCAATGATGCCGGAATCAGGATCTCGAGCATCGGAGTCGAAGGTTTCAAAGGCGTGCCGGAAGAGGAACAGGTATTCAAGTTCGCAAAAGAGGCGGGATGCGACTACATATCTGCTGACTTCCCGATAGACTGCCATGCGGTGGCCATGAAGAAGACAAGCGCGCTTGCCAACACTTATCAGATCAACATCGGCATCCACAACCACGGCGGCGGACACTGGCTCGGTTCGCGTCAGGCCCTGGAATATGTCTTCAGCATCGCCGACAAACGGATCGGCCTCTGCCTGGACACCGCCTGGGCGATGGACGCCGGAGTAGATCCGCTCGGGTTGGCGAAAAGCTTCTACGAGAGGCTCTACGGCCTGCACCTCAAGGATTTTGTGTTTGACAGGAAAGGAAATCCCGAAGACGTGGTCCTCGGAACCGGTGCACTAGATCTGAAACCTCTGCTGGCATTCCTCAAGGAAAAGAAATTCAGCGGACCGCTGACCATCGAATACGAAGGCGAAGCCAGCAATCCTGCGGCCTCCCTGATCAAATGCGCCCAGAACATCAAGTAGTGTTCGCGATTTCATCACGATATAAAAAAACAAGTCCCCGCAAAACGCGGGGACTTGTTTTTTGTTATTAGGTTTAACGATTATGTTTCGAATTTTACGGCAGTGCCAGACCGAGCAACTGTCCGTCAGCCTGACCAACCACCAGTTTGCCTTTCGCCCAGACCATACCTGTGATGTCCTGCGGCATAAGCTGCTGCGCCTTAACTGCATTTCCATCGATGATCTGCAGCATTCCGCCCCAGTAGGCGAGTGCGGAGAGATTGCCTTCGGTAACAACCGCCTTCAACACCAGGTTCGGTATGGCAAGCGCCTTCAGCGCCTCAGGAACAACCGCCTTGACTTCTGCGACGGGTGCGGGAACCGTTCCAGCCTTCTGGCTGGCCACGGCGCCTTTTTCGTCGACGATGCTGACGGTACCGTCATGCGTAACTACAGTAACCTTTCCGTCCGCCACGGTGATTGAGTCAGCACGGTCAGGAAGTCCGAGTTGCCATTCGACCTTGGGTTCCGCGATGATTGCGGCTTTGGTTGCAGGAACTCCTTCAGCGCTGGAAGGCTGAAGGTACGGAGTAATCGGATCCTGTGCGGCAACGGCTTCATAAAGGCATCCGATCGCCTCGTCCATGCCTGCGGCGTCGTAGGCGATGACGGTGG
>JANYBI010000676.1 GCA_025360875.1 Lentisphaerota bacterium | reverse complement strand
CTTAAAGATATTTGATTTGCCAGAACTAAAAAATGAGGCTAGAATATGAGCTTTACGCTACAAACCGTAGAAGAGGCAAATAATCCTTTAAACATGGTAGATGCTTTAGGCCTAATTGCGACAATGGATAGCGGTGGTGGCGGTGGAGCTTGCGATGATTGCTGTGGCTGTAAGGCAATACTCGCAAACTGTCTTGCAACGGCTGAAAGACATCTTCGAGAACAACTAGGAATAGTTGACAGCATACAAGCCACAATGAATCAATTAGGTGATAGACCATATGTCTTTTATCCGGAAGTAAATCCCTATAATCCAGCGATGTATCCAAGCTTGGGATGGTGGAATACATTGTCGGGACACCATACCTATGTAGGTTGTCCAGAAGGATATGATAATTATCTGAAAATGTATATAAATATTATAAGAAAGGATGTTGAAATTAGAAACCTAAAAGAAAAAATTAAGTGCCTTCTGGACTATGAAGACTGTAAAAGAGGATGTCAAGGCAATTAAAATGAAACAAGAGTTTAAAAGTATTCGAATTTTGTTGTCTGCTTTAATAATATTACTTTGTTTTGCCTTGTTTTCATACAAGTTGTTTTCCCATATATCCTTTTTCGGTCTTTCGTTGGATATGATTTCTGTCGTTTTGCCATTTGCAGTGTTCTTTTTTTATTTAAGCGGAAGAATATTAATATGGTCTGGCCTAGCCCTTAAAGAGAACACATTGCGCAGGGTGATTAATCCTATAATATCATCGTTATTATTAATGCTTGTGATTTTCTATACTATCTGCGCAACATACACGCATCCTAACAATGAAATGAGAATTGAACCGTTTTGGCGTAAGTACTGGGATTGGCTTTTTGCCGTCATATTTCTAATAACGGCGATAAACATAATCCTCAAAAATAGAAAACATGAAAGGTCTCTGTCAGCACCTACAATAAGTGACCAGCAGCCTCAACCCATTGACGAAAAAACCACCCCCAAGCCCAGTGCCCCCTAAACTGACTTGCTGTAGGAGAGAAGGCACTGGACGGCAAGGGCGGAGGGATGGAACGGCATGAGTGGAGAAGGAAAATGATGGATGAAGGATTACAGATATGATTTCACATATGAACCGGTCTTAGTAGAAGTCGAACGTAAGGATAGTTGAACTCAAAGGAACAGAAAATGGGATGTCCGGAACTAACATCTGAATACTGGTTTAGCCTCAAGCGCGATACACATTTTGAAAAGTCGCTATCTGGTTGCGATTTTGCTTTCCAAGAAGGCCCCCTTGGAAACCGTGTGAGTTCTACAACATCAGAAACGGGTATGCCTACAACTGTTTAGGGGCTATTGAACTCCACTGCCTTTATCATCTGGTCGAGATAGCGGCGGTAGTTGTCCCAGGAGACGTCGGCTGGAATCGAATGGTCGATGCCCGGGATGTATCCACCCTCCCTTATAACGGGGGCGAGGCGCGCCAGCTCCTTGGCTACGGCCTGTGGTCCGGCGGAGACGATCCGTTTGTCAAATCCGCCTCCGATGCGCAAGTCCCGTCCGAATTGATGTCTTAATCCGACGGGATCCATGCCAGCGGCAACTTCACAGGGAGAGGTGCTGTTTACGCCTACAGACAACATGTCGGGAAGGAGCAGGCGGCAGTCCCCGTCACTGTCATGCCATGTCAGATCCACTCCATGTCCATTGGCGAATTCCATGGTTTTTGCGTAGCGTGGCAGGATGAGGCGGCGGAACATCTCGGGCGAGAGCAGGGGACCGGTCTTAAAGGCGAAATCCTCGCCGAAGCCGATCGCATCCACCTTTACGATCTTGACTGCCCGTCGCAGACCTTCCATGACGACGGTGAAGTAACGTTCGCAAAGTTCGTCCACGAGTTCAGGGCAGTCGTAGAGCAGATAGCTGGCGCCATCGACTCCAGCGATCGAACGCAGCGTCCAGTAATAGCATCCGCCGTCGATCATGATGATATCGCCGTGCGCCTCGGCAGCCTTTGCTTTTTCGGCCCAGTCAGGCGCGAATCGAGAGTCGAGGTCGCTTACGTCGAAGTGTTCGTCCAGATAACGGCGCAGATCGTCAGGTTCCTTGACAGGGAATTCGATCCATTCGGGCATGCTCGTGTGGGATTTGAACTGCTTCACCGTCCGTCCGTAGTTGTCGATCGAGTAGATTTCTTCGCCTTCCTCGCGAAGCACCTTGTTTTCGAATGTCGGATGTGGACCTGCTATCGGGGTAATGTTGGTCATCCGATATCCGAGGTGTCTTACGCCGAGAAAATCATGGACGTCATTGACGCCGTCCGGCATGCCTTCACCGCGCCAGCGCGCGAGCGTATCCTCCCATGGTCCGGCGAGGTAGACCGGCCGCCGGTCCACCGGTTCATATCGAAGAGTGCGCAGAAAACACTCCCTCTGGGTGAGTCCTTGTGTTTTGGGTGATTTCGAATTCATTTTATGCTTCCTTTAGAAGTAATCTTTCGCCTTCCGGAATTCGACTGGCATCTCCTTGGCGTGGATCTTCAATAATTCATTCCACAACAATTTACCAGCTTTGCTGTTCTGGTAGATCGGGTATGCGTAAAGCGCGTTGGCGAAGATCTTCGGGTCCCTGGTGGCGATAGCGTCGCCGAGGAGCGTCTGATGTGTCGCCAGGGAACTCATCAGCCCCTGGAAACAGTCAGGTATCTCGAGGTTGGCCTCGGGGTGGATCCCGTCCTTGTCGAGGTGCATGGAGTATTCGAGGACGGTCCGGTCCTTGAATCCTTTGACGGCCCCGCGGTTTGGAAAGCTTGCCGCAAGCCACTGCTTAGAACTGCCGCCCAGTGCTTTGAGGACTAGTACGGTAGCGTCTCCGAACCCGATGGCGAAAAGGGGATTTTCCAATGGCCCCTTCGCCCAGAACGAGGCGTCGAGATCCATGTCGAGGTGGGCTTTGAATTCGAGATCGATCTTTCTTCTCGCCTCGCCGTGATTCCTGGCAAACTTTTCAATCTGCGCCAGGGAGCGGAACTTGAAGCTCTTCTGATGGCGTGCCTGCATCTCATCGAAGAAGATGTGATGCATTCCATCGCCTTCCGTCGAGAATACGATCTTGCCGAAGCGGCGGCGCATTTCCGCCAGACGTTCAAGTCCGTAGCGGATGTAGTACTCGGCCTTCGGATACTTTGGAATGCGGCATGGCTTCCAGCCTCTGCGGTCAATGTTCTCGTCCATGAGCTTGTAGATATCCTTGCCACGGTAAGTACCTCTTAACAGTATGGCGCAATGGTTCACGCCGGCGGACACGACCTTGAACTCGTCGCAGTACTCGTCCTTGTCAAACAGTAGCCGCGTGAGGTCCCATCGGTGGTTTGTGAAACCGCCGCATACGCCAAGCGCCCTGATTTTGGTGTTGTTGTTGATCATGCCGCTGTATACGGCGACAGGATTGGCGAAATCCACGAGCCACGCCTTCGGGCAGTGCTTTTCCATATGCTTGGCGATGTTCCAGAGGATGGTGCCACCAGTGACCGATCTGAAAGCTCCGCCGATTGAGATCTGGTCGGAACCGAAAAAACCGTGCCTTAAGCAGGCCTGGTCGCTGAGGGCGCAGACCTGCAGCGAGCCGACAGGGAAACTTACGCTGACGACATCCGCGCCTGGAAACGCCTTGTCCATGTTGTCAGTCCATGTGACCTTGCACTCACTTCCGGCATATTCCGGAGTTTTCATAATAAGGCGGCCGACGGTCTCGGCACGTTCCAGATTGAAGTCGACAAGAGTGATTTTACCCTTGTGGAACAGTTTCCTGTCGGTCATTGCCGCGCGCACAATCGGCAACGTCCTGAAAGATCCACCTCCTACAAAAACGACATTCATTGACTGATCTCCTTGCTGGATTGTAAAATAAATCTTGGTTTTCTCATATATTCAGGAATCTCACATATTCGATATAAGCATTGCCCGGATGGTATTTCAATTTTTTCAGAAGGTGCTGGACTGTCGGATTTTTCACGAAGCCGTAGGAGATGATCACGTGGAGGCCGTCCGCCTTCATCTGTTCCTCGGCATGTTTCATAAGGCTGGTCGCGAATCCCCTGTTCCTATACCGTTTGTCGACTCCGAGCATCCAGATGAGTCCGATGTCGCCGCAGGTGCGTTCTCCAAAGACGAATCCGACTACAGTTTTCTTGTCCTTAATCACGTATGAATATTGTTTTTCCCTGACAAATGATTCGTACCAGGAGAGAGGAGGAGCTTTTCCCTGCGGATTTGAAAGTCCCGGTATCGAGGAGAGCCTGTGCATCTGCACACAGTCCTTCAGCGTAGCCTTTGTAATTCTCATTTTTGTTGCCACGTGGTTTTGCCGTCATCTGTTTTCTGCTCAGCATCAAACCGCCATCAGTCCTAAGAATCTTCGCCGAGACCCAGCCATCCGGCGGGGCAGGCGGCGAACCCTACATTTCCACTGACGACTGACGACCGATTACTGCCAACTTCTCACTCTGCCGGGGGAACGCCGTTGACTATTGTAAATATGGCCCGGGATGCGGCCTTGCGCAGACCCTCGGGATTGGCATTATTGGTGCTGATCTGTCTGAGCAGGTCAAGCGATTCCTTGCTGTGGACGACTGAGATGGCATCGAGAAGAAGCGTTTTGTTCTCAGCTGTTTTTTCGGAATTGAAAATGTCGACAAGCGCCTGTGTCGACTCAGGATATCCCATTGAGGAGAGTGCGCGGAGTGCGCTTTTCCTGATTTGCGGGTTCTGTTCGGACGAGGCGATACTGGAGAGCGCAGGAACTGTTTCCGGCTGCCTTATGATCGCAAGTGCGCCAAGCATATTGGAAAGGGAGGGGGTCATCTGGGCCTGTCCGCGGCATGCTTCAACAAGCTGTTTGACGGTATCCTCGTTACCGGTCCTGGCGATGGCTTCCTTGGTTTCAGTTGTCAAAAAGACATCCTTGGAAGATCCGAGAGCCTTGATCAGTGCTGGCGAAGCCTCCGCCTTGTCAACGGCCTGCAGCGTCCTCGTGAAAAGATCCTTGCACACCGGATCGCTTTCTGAACTTATGGCGTTCATGAGTGTCTCTACCGACTCACTGGTTCCGATCTGGGCGAGAACTCTGGCCGCGAGCGATTTGATGTTGGCATTCGCATCCGAGGCAAGCAGTTTGCTTATTGCCGGAATCGCGGCGTTTCCAAAGGCGCTGAGTTCCCTTATAATTCCCTCGGTCTGTGGGATTGCCAGCTTCTTTGAGTTCAGGCTGCACATCTCGTCCAGCAACCTCTGGATTTGGATTTCTCCGTTATCCTTCGCTTTGGTGTCTGCAACTGCGGAGGGGGCGGCTTTCAGATTCGCCTTGACGCCAGCGGATTTTTTTACAGAAGATGGCTCTGCAGGAACATGTTCCTTTGTAGGATTTGTCCTGCCTGATGACATCTTCAGGACGATAAGAGCCATAAGAATGACGGCAGCGATTGTGGTAATCCCGAAAAACAAGTGGTTATTCTTCATTATACCCCTGGATTCTGTTAAAGGATTTTTCTGGGTATAAACTACATGGAGGAGACTGGTTTATCAAATCTTGCCAAAGGGAATCTCAATGCATTCCTTGCGAACAATGTAAATGTAAGGTATTGTATGTAATTGAGGTAGTTTCAAAAGTAGTCAGAATTCAGGAGTCAGGATTCAGAATAAATCCGGATTTGGATTCGAATTTCATTCTGAATTCCGGATTCTGTCTTCTGAATTCCTGCAGAACACGAGTTTTGCAATTGCCTCAGTTTTGCATGTAGTGTAATCATCATTGTCCATAGGGAGTTTATTCTATGAAATTGATTTTAAGGATTTCATTCCTAGTTTCAATTGTGTCCCTGCTGTTCATGTCCGGCTGCATGTCTGCCTACGACAGGAATGCCGCAGAAGAAAGGCTTGAGAAAGTCACGCTTGACAATGAGATCGTCCAGAAGAGGTCTATCATCAGGATGCCTATCAAGGTCGCTGTCTATATTGACATGGAGACGATGGATTCGGACGGGAATTTTGAGGAGACCTGGGACTGGGACAGGGTCAACAGGAATCTTATACTGTCATACCTGGACAATCTTGAGGAGCTGGGATACATCTCCGATTATTTTTTAATACCGGACAGTCCGGACTTTGCCATGCAGGACATCAACTACCTGGTTGGCGAGGCGGACAAGCAGAATGCCGACGTGCTACTGACGCTGAGGGGAGTCATATGGGTACATAGCTACCTTAATCCTTCTGCGATACTGAATCTGACAATCATATGCGGATGGCTGGTCCCCGGTTCAAACCGTGATGCGGTTCTGCAGGTGCGGATGGATCTGTGGAACGTCAAGGGCAAGGACTGCATACTGACTGTCAAAGGTGAAGGGGCGACCAAGCTGAGCATGCCAACTTTCCTGATAAATACGGAAGATGCCGTAGATCAGGTGAAAAGAGATACCCTGCGCAAAGTCCTGCCTGAGTTCAGAAAAAGGTGCCGGGAGATAAAGCCTGCAAATAAGGGCACGTGAAATTTACGTCCGCGGTCCTTTAACCTCAAGAGCTTTGCTTTTTCTGAATTCAAAAGTATATTGTTGATTGGTGTGCAACAGGCTTATATCCATTGTAACATTCTGCAAAAAAGGGAGATACCCATTGTTCAGGAACAATGACTGTACAGTGATGTACTGGGACAAGGATGGAAACATCTATGGGGCCTCCGTCTCGAAAGGGCGGGAGCCCGGTAAGATAGCCGTCCTCCAGACCGCTTTTGCAGATTCAAAAATACCGGTTTTCCCGGACAGGCTGCGGGATATCTACAACCGTCTTGCCCCGGGGGAGAGCCACACGATAATAATGGCTTCCCGTTATGAGGGCGCGATCTGCATGGAGCTGAACCTTCCCAACCTTGCATATGCTGAAATGCAGAAGGCGCTGAGTTTCGAGCTGCCAAGGCATATTCCGGTTCCGTTGGAGGAGGTAGTCTGGTCCTACAGGACAATAGGATTGGTCCAGGAGCAGGGGGTGCCTCCATCCCATGTCAGGATCAGGGTGATTGCTGTCAGCCGCAAATCATGGGATTCCGCTGTAGCCGGGATTGTAGATTCGGGAATAAAAGCCGATGCGGCGACTCATCCGCTGATGGTTTTCAATTCGCTTCCGGACAATCCTGAATTCATCCTCGAAGATCCAGGCGAGATGCTGAAGCTTTTTCCGGGAATGCCTGCGGATGTTTCCATTGAAAGGCCGCAGCTGTCAGAGAAGTTTGTCGGGCTCGAAGGTTTTCTGAACTATACGCCGGCCCAGAAGACCGGCATGCTGATATGCCTTCTAATAGGTGAAACGATCCTCAATGGGACGTTGACGCCGGACAATATCAGGATCTCGCCGCTGCCTGATGTTGTCAGGCCCCAGAGGTTCAGGCTGGTCAGGTATTCCGCCGCGGCCCTGCTGGCGTTTGTACTGCTGCTCGGAATGGTCCTGCTAGCCAGGAACTGGTGGGATGCCAGGACGAGATATGGCAAGATAATCACCGAGAAGCAGAGGGTTGCCGTAAAGATAAACGAGTTCAAGCAGGAGAGGCTGAAGAACAAGAAGATAGATGAGCTGATCAAGAAGATCGATGATACGAATCCTGGAAACGCGGAAATCTTCCAGTGCCTCCTTGTGCTTTCGCAGAAGCTGCCCACCAGCATGTGGATTTCCATGTTCAGCACAAGGGATGACGAGATGGACCTTACGATATGCACGATGAAGGACAAGGATGCGCAGACAGATCTGTCGGTGCTTAACACCATTCCGATGTTCTCAAATTTCAGCATCCGGAGCACGAGACGTGACAGCGACGGTACGCTGACTATTTTTGCCCATATTGTCTACCAGAGCAAATTCAAGAGGCAGAAGGTGGGAGACAGGACAACAGGAGATAAGACAGGTGGATAAGGCGAAGATACAGGTTTTTTCAAACAAAAAGACCGTCCTGGGTCTTGTATTTGTTGTCGTGCTGTCTGTGATAGTGGCGGTGCTCTACTGGAAGGAGATAGTCAATTTCTGGCCCGGGAGTGAGAGGATACAGGACGAAATTGCCGGTCTTGAGAAGAGCCACAAGGAACTTGAAAGGGAAATCCGTGAAATCCAGGAGATACGCCAGACAAGGGCGACTTTCATAGGGCAGGGCAAGGACTTCTGGGTTCCGAAGAGGGACGGCGACATTGAAAGCAACATCATCAAGAAAATCGAGGAGGTCGCCAGGACTTCCGGAGTCAAGCTGCAGAATATCGGAAACGCCAGGCTGTCGAAGATAAACGAGGACATAGCCCTTATGGAAATTACAATTGAGGCGAAATCGTCCATGGAGGAGATATCCAGGTTCATTTCAGACCTCTACAAGGCAAATCCATGCTTCTACTGGAGGAAGTGCGTGCTCCGGCCCTTCAATCCGAGGGATGCCAAGGACATGGTGCTCAGCGGGACTCTCAACGTGGTTTCCCTTACCAGTGACAGTGTGGCGAAACTCATGATGGGGGAGGAGAAATGAAATTATTCTACATAGCCCTCAATATTTTCCTCTTCATAATGATAGTGCTCCTGACTGCGCTGAACCTCACTTTCAAACCTCACGCAGCCGACAAGATTCTTACATCAGCTCCTGATTTCAACAAGACGGCTTTCGTACTCAAGCCTGTGAAGTCCGAGCGTGAAACTGTCGCGGGAGCCTCGGCGCTCTGGGAGAACAATCTGTTCAGCCCATACAGGTCCGGTGACGGAGGGCCTCTGCTCGGAGGCGCGAGACCGGTGGGCATGGAGCTCCTTGGTGTAAGCCGCCTTGGTGATATCGCAGGAGCCATAATAATTGACAAAACGCCGTCGACGGCTCCCGCAGCGATGCCCTCCAGGATCCGCGGGAACAGGGGGCCGGCATCCGTGGCTGCCCCACAGGCTAACGCGCCCAAATTCTGGAAGCTTGGAGAACAGCTGCAGAATGGATTCTTCCTTAGCGAAGTCAACAGTGATTCAGTCGTGCTCTCCAGAGGCAGGGAGCAGATCGTCCTCAAGCTTGATTACTCGAGCCAGGAATCGCTTTCAAGAAATGCTTCCGCGGCTGAGGCCGCCGCAGCTGTCAGCGCGAAACTGGATGCTGCAAAGCAACAGGAAGCTGCGAAACAG
Source organism: Lentisphaerota bacterium (assembly GCA_025360875.1). Taxonomy (GTDB): domain Bacteria; phylum Verrucomicrobiota; class Lentisphaeria; order Victivallales; family GWF2-50-93; genus GWF2-50-93. Next base: position 9,374 of record JANYBI010000676.1, on the reverse strand, counting down.
CAGCCTCCCGTCCAGCCGGGTGTGCCGCCTGCGCCGCAGCCGGCGCCAGGAGGAAGACAGAAGTTCAGCACTCCAATTATTCCGCCGCAGCCGCCGCAGGCCGATGATCAGCAGGACCAGCCTGCTCCGCAGACTGTAAGGCCGGAGTAGGGATTAAGAATATGACAAATGCAATAAAAAATAAAGGTGTCTGATGAAAAAAATCTTAATTATGATCGCAGCGTCTTCGTGCGTGCTGCTTTTCCTTTTTTCATGTAGCATGTTCAAGGAGGATAAGCCGGCGGACCAGGGCATAGTCAAGGATTCAGTTCTCAACAAGAAGACAGGACTTGTGAAGGATGAATATGTCGGGAACATGAAGGAAGATACAGTCGAAACGCTTCCTCCTCCGAAGACAGATGACAAGATCCGGGAGATAATAAAGCTCCAGGAAAAGAAGCCTCCCGAGGTGGCCAAGATTAGCGAACCTTTCTACGTGAAATGGCTTGCAGGCTCGGAAAACGAGGAGATTGAGGCGATGTTCAACAGCGACGTAGTTCCGATAGGGACATTCCTGCAGCAGTTTTCAGCATATCTCAAATTCAACTATCTTGTAGATCCCCAGGTTACTGGAAGCGTGACAATCTTAATGAGTAAGACGAAAATAACGAAGAAGGAGGCCTGGGAGCTCCTGGAACAGGTCCTCTGGCTCTGTGGCGCATACTGTTCGCCTGAGGGGAATGTCCTGCATATACTTCCGTTCACGAAAATGCCGCAGGAAAGGAAACTCATGGTCAACCATGATCCCCAGGCCAATGTCGAGGTCATACTGCTGTCGATCAAGAACGCAGTGTCAAAGGACATGCTTGAGAAGATCAAGCCTTTCATAACGCCAGGGGCAACCGTCACCGACATCCCCCACCAGAATTCCATCCTGCTCGTCGAGACCCCGGCGAATGTCGAAAAAATCCAGGCGCTGGTGAGGCTTCTCGACCAGAAGAACAAGAACAACTGGCCGCAGACAGTCATACAATGCATAAACGTGTCTTCCTCGAGGATAAAGAACGAGCTTGCCTCGATACTTCCGGTACTTGGTTTCCCTGTCTCGACTGAAAATATCCAGGCTGAACCCGGCTCAATCAGCCTCATCAGCCTTGACAGGCTGCAGGTGGTGCTGGCAACTGCCGCGAATGAAGAGGCGCTTACCGAACTTAAGAAATGGGCAGCGATCCTTGACAGGACCGATGTAGGTGAACAGGAACAGATTTTCATATACAAGGTGGTCAACTCAAGGGCTGACCAGCTGTTAAGCGCGATAACGGTAGTGTTTCCGGTTGAAAGCACGGTTCTTGCGGTAAGCGCAAGCGGAGGGGATTCCTCATCCAGTTCATCGTCCTCCATGGGAAGTTCCACCCCTTCCAAGTCGCCATCAAGTTCAGCTTCCGGAGGTTCATCAAAACTTACATCGTCATCTGGCGGCAATAAGGCTCCCAGCACGACTGCTTCCTCAAGCAGCAGCGCCAAGGGACAGGATGACAAGGGGCCGGCAAGCGTCTTTGATGTGCCTGTCAAGGTGTTTGCAGATGGCGTCCACAACAGGATGGTGATAAGGACGACTCCGAGGACCTACGCAATGCTGAGGGCGGTGCTTGAAAGGCTTGATACGGTTGCGGCACAGGTGCTACTGCAGGTGCTGGTGTCGGAAGTGACTCTGACGTCTGACACTCAGTTTGGCCTGGAATTCTCCACGAAAAGAGGAGATGGCAATGCGCAGAGCCTTTTCGGAACAAACTTTGCAGCGTTGAACAAGAACAGGGCGGCTGCCGAAGGGTTTAAATATCTGCTTACGAACAAGAATAATCCTGATGAGAAATTTGCATATCTGAAAGCCCTTGCAGGCACTGGAAAAGTGAAAGTGCTTTCAAGCCCGCAGATCCTGGTGGCAAGCCATTCGGAAGCAAAGATATCGGTGGGTGACCGTGTTCCGATCGTGACCAACCAGATCACAGATACGGGTTCAGTTACAACAAATAATACTACGGTGCTCAACAGCTCGATCGAATATGTCGACACCGGGATAATCCTCACCATTACTCCTCATGTCACGGAGGGCGGCCTTATAACGATGGAGCTTGAGCAGATTGTATCGGATGCGCAGAAGACCACGTCCTCAAACATTGATTCGCCGACCATTTCGGAACGTATCCTGAAAACAGCCCTTTCAATCCGCGATGGAGGAACAGTGATCGTGGGAGGAATCATCAAGGAAAAGACCGAGGAGACAAACCAGTCGGTCCCCTTTATCTCCCAGATAAACTTTCTGAGCAAGCTTTTTGGAAATACCGTCGCTACCTCCACCAGGACTGAAATGGTTGTGATCATAACTGGCAGGGTCATAGACGAGCACAGCAATCTCGATGAGATCACCGCAAGGTATAAGCAGGCCCTGAAAGCGATCAGCGACATGGAAAAACAGGATATTAAGGACGAAAATGGCAAATGACGTTAAAGACATTATAGGTGCCATCGAGACGGATCTGTCGTCTCTTTATCCGGAATATCCCGAAAAGCTGAAGAAGAATTCCGACCGCAAGAAGCTTGACTGGGAACTCTGCAGCCAGGGAGCCATTTCCGAGGCCGACCTGATTTCCATCTATTCAAAGTCTTCCGGTCTCGAAGTCAAGGATGAGGAAGAGGTCAGGGACAGGGAAGTTGTCCAGTTTCCTGGGATCTCGGCGGATTATCTGATGAACTCGATCTGTCTTCCTGCATCGTGGAACGACGATGAGATGGAATTGTTCGTCAGCGAGCCATACACCCTCGGAAAGATGTCCTATTTCATAAAGAGCCTCTATGGAAGGAAGGTGAAGTTCTTTCTTGCCAGGAGGAGCATCCTGGAGCGCAAGATACACACGGTCTACGAGAAGCCTGTGTCCGAAAAGGAGAATGAGTCCAACCAGTTCCTGCAGGCCGGGGACAGCGAGGAGACCCTGAGGAACCTGGCGAGCGAAGCAGCGATTGTGCGGCTAGTCAATGAGCTTTTCACCAGGGCGATCGAATCCGAGGCGAGCGACATACATATCGAGCCCGAGGAGAACAGGCTTATCGTCCGTTTCAGGATTGACGGCGTGCTGCACCTGATCATGACAACCCCTCTTTCACAGTATCCTGCGATTGTCTCGAGGATCAAGCTCATAGGCGGCCTGAACATCGCTGAACGCAGGCTCCCGCAGGACGGCAGGACCAATCTCAAGCTCGGAAGATACGACGTCGATGTCCGAATAAGCACAATTCCGACAATGAACGGCGAAAGCGTCGTCCTCAGGCTCCTGAGGAAGGATACTTCATACGATCTTAAAAATATAGGGATGAACGACCCTATACGCATGGAATTCGAAAAGTTGATCGGCATGCCTTACGGGATAATCCTTGTCGTAGGTCCGACCGGAAGCGGAAAGACAACGACCCTCTACAGCGCAATGTCACTGCTGAACACCAGCGAGCGCAAGATCATCACTATCGAGGATCCCGTGGAATACAAGATATCAGGACTCTCGCAGATGCAGGTCAATTCGAAGATCGGGCTTGATTTCGCGAACGGGCTGAGACATATCGTACGCCAGGATCCTGACGTTATACTCGTCGGCGAGATACGGGACAGGGAGACTGCTGAGATCGCAGTCCACGCGTCGCTGACAGGACATCTCGTGCTGAGCACTCTGCATACCAACGATGCGGCAGGCGCCATAAGCAGACTTCTCGACATAGGCGTTGAAGGGTTCCTGATCTCGTCCTCGCTGAAGGCCGTAGTTTCCCAGAGGCTCATAAGGAAAATCTGCAGCAAGTGCCATGGCCATCCGACTGAGGGCGAGGGGAAATGCAAGACTTGCTCCGGAACAGGATTCAAGGGGAGGACAGGTATTTACGAATTGCTGGTGATAAACGAGGAGATCGCCTCGGCCATATCGAAAAGCTGTGACAGCTCAGTTGTGTCCAACCTGGCCAGGAAGAACGGAATGAAGACCATCATTGAGGACGGCAGGGAAAAGGTCGCAGCTGGAATCACCACGGATTCTGAAATCGCGCGTGTCACGATAAATGTATAGATACAATTTCAAAAGTAGTCAGCTACCCGAACGAAGTGACGGTGCGAAGTAAATTCAGGAGTCAGGATTCAGAATAAATTTGGATTTGAGTTCGAATTTCGTTCTGAATTCTGTATTCTGACTTCTGAATTCCTGTCCGCCGCGGCGGATGAGTTTTGCAATCGGCCCGTATGATTGGATGCCGCTGGCTTAAAACTTGTAACTTAAAACTTAAAACTGATACATGCCATTATTCAAATACAAGGCGTCAGGACCGGACGGCAAAATATCCGAACTGCTTATTGAAGGCGATTCGGAACCCGATTCCCTGGGCAGGCTCAGGCAGAGGGGATTCATGCCTCTTGAGTCCTATGGGCAGGTGGAGAGCCTGTCCCAGGAGAGAAACTGGCGTTTCTGGCAGGGAAGCGGATTTGACGCATGTGATTTTTCAAACAGGCTCGCACCCCTCCTCAAGGCGCACATCCCTCTGGAGAGGGCTTTGGGGATAATCGCGCAGGGGGCTGAAAACCAGAACTATTCCAGGGTGGTCGCCGATATAAGGAAAGGCCTGCACGAAGGTAAGAAATTTTCGGCGCTGATACGCGACCGTGGAAACAGATTTCCGAAAATATATGCGAATCTCGTGGAGGCGGGAGAGGAGACCGGATCACTTACCGAGATCATCTCAGAGCTCCAGAGATTCCTCAACGAAAGGAGGGAGATGAGGAACTTCCTCCTGACAAGTTCCATCTATCCCGCCTTCGTCATCAGCGTTACAGGCACAGTGGTAATACTCCTGTTCACCGTTTTCATACCTAGGTTCTCCAAGATTTTCATCGACATGGGCAAGCCGCTTCCGTTCATCACGAAGGTCATGGTCTCGATCAGCGACGCCATGACAGGCCTGTGGTGGCTATGGATCATACTCATCGCGGCAATCGCCTTCCTTGTATCAAGGATAAGGAAAGGCGGAAAGGCCGCCGACTGGTGGAACGCGAACATACTGAAGCTGCCTCTTTTTGGAGAGCTTATAATCCTGGCCGAGCTCAGCAGGTTTCTCAGGACGCTGGCGGTGCTGATACAGAACCACGTCCATCTCCTCAGCACAGTGCAGATAGCTGTCAATGTCCTGATCAATCCTAAAATTGCAGGCACGTTTTCAGCGGTACCGCCGGAACTGAAAGGCGGGGCGAAGCTTTCGACAGCGCTGGGAAAGAGCATCTATGTGCCAAGACACGTCATCCAGATGCTTTCCATCGGAGAAGAATCCGGGAACATGGGGGGGATGCTCAACCAGGTGGCCGAACATTACGAGGAGCTGCTCAGGACAAGGGTAAAAAGGCTCCTTGCACTGTTCGAGCCGATAGTGATACTGTTCCTCGCCGTAGTCATCATGGCCGTAGTGCTATCGATATTCCTGGCAATACTTGAAATGCAGAACATATAGGATATCCAAAATCGAAATACGAATATTGAAATCCGAAACAATAAACCATAAAATTCAAATCAGAGGAATGATATGAAAAGGAAAGTCTTGAAACTGAAGAAGAACTGGTTCACCCTGATGGAAATGGCGGTTGTGGTTGCCATCATAGCCCTTACGGCGGCTATAGTCATGCCTGTCTATTTCAACCATGTTAAAAAGGCCAAGATCGCCACGGCAAAAACGCAGATCTCCCTGCTTGAACAGGCGATCATGGATTTCAGGCTCGATACCGGAAAACTTCCGGCTTCACTGGAAGACCTTAACAAGAATCCTGGCGATGAGAAATGGAACGGGCCTTATCTGCAGAAAGGCGTACCCAAGGATCCATGGAACAACAATTACATCTATACTGTTCCCGGAACACACGGTGATTATGATCTGATCAGCAATGGAAGCGATGGACTTCCAGGTGGGACCGGAGAGGCTGCCGACATCTGCAACTGGGATGCACAGCCCTGATGGTGGAAAATCCAAGTTCCTAAATCCAGGTTACAACCAATATTTGAAATTGAAAACATACCGGAGCAGCTACACGCTAATCGAACTGATCGCAGTCCTTGCGATAGTGCTTATTGTCGCTGGAGTCGTGGTCACCAACACCAGCAGGATCCCCGTGTTCATCACCTTGGAGAATACCGTACAGAAAATCCAGTATCTCTTTTCCAGGGCCCAGCTGATGGCCGTATCGCAGGGCAGGAACATTTCAGTTTCCTATAGCGGCAAGGCTTTCTCTGTTGACAGCGCTAGTCCGTCGGACGGGGATATCGCCATCCCCGGAACCTCCAGTTCCGGAGGAATTTCCGAAAGGATACCAGAGCCTGTAGATGTCGAATTTGACAGCGAGTCCCCCAAATACGTTTTCTTCCCTGACGGAACCGGATCCGGCACGGCTTTCAACCTGACCTTCAAAGGGCATTCGTACCGGATCAGGATATCGTCCCTGACAGGTCTCGCCCTTATGGAGAAAACATCCGCGGAGGACAGATGAGATTCCTGAAATTCACACTCGTCGAAGTCGTAGTCGCCCTTGCCGTCCTCGGGATGGCGGTTGTTTCGGCCGTAACCATAAGTTCCAGTGCGATTAACAGGATGGAAAAGGCGAAGTCCAGGTGGATGAACCAGCATATGATGGCGCAGGCCGCGGAACATTTTCTCCTTGCGGGGCCGTCAGCACAGCCGAATTCAGACATATTCCCCTACAGGAACGCGAGAGTGTCATGTACTGCGGAAAATGCCACGGGACTGCCTGGTGACGTTGACCCGGTTTCAGGGCAGTGGCGGCTTGCGACCTATGACATACAGCTCTTCAATTCGTCGGGACAGAGAATTTCGGAACTGAAAATAGACAAGATAATACAGGTCTCGGATCAATGAGGAAAAATGGCAGATATACGCTGATCGAAATGGTCATAGCCGTGGGTATCTTCGGCATGGTCATGCTCTGCGCGGCCATGGGGCTTGCCGCCATCCAGAAGACTTGGAGTTCGATAACTGTCCAGAACCAGAGGATGAGAAGCTGCCAGCTTATCGACACAGTGGTGGATTCGTCTTTCAGGAACGCGGTCCCTTTCACCTGGAGCGATTCCAATAGGAAGAGCAGGACCGTCTTCCTCGGTGAGTCAGGTAGGATTATTGTCGCATACCAGCATAGGATAAACGATGTTTCGGAAGGGGGGATCAGATTTCTCTCGCTCTTTGTGGACAATGGAATGCTTGTTGCGGAATACAGGAAGACGCCAATGCTCCCATGGGAAAAGGGCAAAGCCTCCTCCGAAACCTTCAGCGAGATCCTGGCGGAAAGGATCAAGTCGGTATCCTTCATGTATGCTGGAAGGAGAAAACAGGACATTTACTGGACTTCGGCCTGGGAGCCGGATGAAAACAATAACAACATCCCTCTGGCGGTCCAGATAAGGGTTGAGTGGAGCAACGGTGATTCGGAGGTCTGGATGAGGCGTACCGCCGGTGCGGGGCTGAGGGAATCCTATGGCGTAAGGACTGATAAGGAATGAAAAGGCGTTTCAAATCCGGAGGCGATGAGAAAGGGGCGGCACTCATAGCCGTGCTCTGCTTCATCGTGCTTGTCGCATTGATAACGGCATCGGCTGTCACGATTTCGCAGATCGGCAACTATACCTCGAGGACTTTCACTGACCGCTCCCTTTCAGCATATCTCGCCGAAGGGGCGGCCGCACGGATACAATGGATGATCCTTGCTGACAAGAGAAAATATACGAACAGGATACTGGGCGAAACTGATTATTCCGCTGAGCTCGAAGAGCGTTACCTCGCTGATGGGGTTGTCCATAAGATGGACTATTATGGCAATCTTGTCGAAGTGACCATATATGACATGGCGACGGGATATGATATTTCAGACGAGAATCCGGCAAAGGGCCTCGAGTCATATAAGAGCACGCTATATGATGATCCGGACAAGAGGGATTTCTTTGCGGGATTCATGGACTGCCTGAAAGACTATGTGGATGCGGATGATTTTCCGCAATTGAAGGGAATGGAAAAGGATGATTATTCGAAAAAAGGACTTTATCCGCTCCCCAGGAATGCAAAGTTGCAGTTCAGGGAGGAAATAATGCTGGTGCCGGGCTTTGAAAAATTCTTCAGTCCCGACGCGAGCGGCAGGCTTTCATCATTCAGGATCATACCTCCGCAGAACCTGCCTAAGATAGGGCAGAACTCATCTTTCTTTTCGGCTTCAAGAGAGTACCTGATGAGCAAAGGTTCGCTATCTTCGGATCAGGCCGACAAGGTGATTGCGGCCAGGGAATTGTGGAAAAACGAGAGGGTTCCCCTAAGCCAGAATCTTGATCCCAAGACTCTGGCAATGCTGAAAGGGGGATTTTCGTTCAGCGAATCAGGAGCCTTCACAATTGTGGTGAATGCATCTCCGGGACTGAACCGGGTGCGCAGGACTCTGGCGGTATCGATGCAGATTCCTGCGAATATCTCTCTTCCCGGTATCCGCTACTATGAATATATTTTGTATTGATCTTCTCGGAAAGGATGAACAGTTGTATAATCGAACGATAGAATGACAAGTGGAGATGATATAAAACTGGAGTATGAGATGAAGGGAGTTGTCCTGATTTTCGTTGTCTGCCTGTCCTTGTGCTGCACGGGGCAGGAACTGGTCCTTCCGGAGGCGTCATGGGACAGCCTGCCCAGGTGGAGGGGGTTCAATCTCCTCGAAAAATTTTCCAAGGACTGGTCGAGCGGCCCGTTCAAGGAGGAGGATTTCAAACTCATATCTGAAATGGGTTTCAACTTTGTCAGGTTGCCTATGGATTACAGGACATGGATCGTGGACGGCGACTGGAATAAGTTCAACGGGGAAGTCCTGAAGGAGATCGATCAGGCGGTGGAATGGGGGCGGAAATACCGGATCCATGTGAACATCAATTTCCACCGTGCTCCCGGATATACGGTTTCGAAACCTGCTGAGAAACTTAGCCTGTGGAAGGATGAGGAGGCTCTTGAGACCTGCATTAAACACTGGTCCATGTTCGCCAGACGGTACAAGGGAATACCCGGCAGGGAGCTGAGCTTCAATCTGTTCAATGAGCCGCCGGGCATTTCCGAAGAAGTTTATTTCAAGGTTGTGAAGGCCGTATGTGACGCGATCAGGAAAGAGGATCCCGACCGGCTGATCATTGTGGATGGACTTTATTGCGGTACCAGCCCATGTTTCAGCCTGAAGGAATTGAAGGTTGCCCAGTCAACCAGGGGATATTCCCCCTCCGAGCTTACGCACTACCGGGCCGAATGGGTTTACGGAAAGACCAGAACTCGCGGGCCGCCGGCTT
>JANYBI010000687.1 GCA_025360875.1 Lentisphaerota bacterium | reverse complement strand
TTGTAGATGCTGTTGTCGATCAGCGGAAGGATGAATGTCGTTAGCTGAAGCTCGCTGTCCGCACCGTCATCAAGACGGAATGCGATAGGATCGAAATACTGGCGCCAGAACCGCGTGTAGTTATCCATGTACTGCTTGTATGCGTCCACCTCATCCTGGCTGACAACAGTCACCGGATTCTCGATGAGCGTCCTCATCCTTGCAGGTGAACCGTATTGCGGGCATGAGGCTACGAGATTGTCATCTAAAACACATTCGCCAGCAGTTGACGGCGCTGCGGCAAGATATCCCTTGTCAAGAAGAGTCTTGATATCGGGTTTCCCTGTCTGCCCGTCCAATTTATAAAGAAGGGCCGCGGCTGAAATGTTTTCCATTTCGGATTTGGCGATCAGGCGGCGGAGCTGGCCAATCTTCACCTCTGGTCCGACCAGGTGCCGTATGAACGGATCCGAAAGATAGCAGTAAAGACGGGTTTCCGGACGTACAGGCGTCTGGACAAGCATGTAGCGGAACTCAGCGCTCTGTCCAAGACTGCCTGCACCCTTCGCCTTGCGCAATGCCAGAATCCGCTCGGTTTCGCTTCTTGATGTGCTGATAATGAGCATATCTCCATCCAAGACCCAGAATGACTTACCTGCCTTCGCAGTCTTCTCCTGCACAGTATCTTTCAAGTTGTCAATGCCGATCATGCTTAGAGCAGGTTTGAGCACAGTCGCGCTGGGAATGCGGGCCAGGACAGTGACTTCAGTCCCGTCAATGAAAAACAGGTCGGGGAATATTACTGCCATTTCAGTGACCGCACCTGATTTGATCAGGAGATCCCGGACCCACTGTTCGCTGAGCGCCAGACGCTCTGCATAACGCTGCTTTAAATCGTATGAAGCGGAATTGGCGGATGCCAGCGAACTTCCCTGGAAGGCGAAATCGGCTCCTCCATTCAACATGTCCAGCAACGCTTGCGGCTTGGGAAAATAAACGAATGCACGGTCCGCAGGCACACTTTCTGCCATCGGGAGTGCGGCTGGCTTGGCGTCTTTGAGCATTTCCTCGAATGGATGCGATTTGACGTTCACGCCAGGAACAGTTTCAACACCGACAGTCTTCTCGTCCTTCCCGGTTGAACTTTTCCCGAGTGACTGCATCTGCAAGGTTTCCCGCACTGCGGCACGTCCGCCGAAGACGCCGAAGGCATCGGAGCTCTCGCCACGTCCCCGCGCTCGGTTACCGTCAATACCTAAGGAATCCGTGCCGTACAGTGGCTTGCACCGCAACAGCCAGTAGCTGAGGACAGGCGCATCACCGTTCATCGCCATCATCGCCCAGCCCATGGAACGTCCTTGCGCCCATTCGGTCAATACGCTCCGGTCACCTGCGGCCGCAGTCCCGCAGGGCCATGTGCATTCGATGCGCCCACCTGTCTCCCTGTTCGACAGGACCAGCTTCACAGTTTCCAGCTTCGCATCAGGATTGAGGATCGCGGAAACAACATATCCAAGAGCATCCGGCGCAGTTTCCTTTGCGTCAGTCCCCTTGTCCTTTCCCCTGCCGGCGAGGCCCCTATACATGCTTTCCATCGCCTTCTTCGACATCACCACCTGGACTTTGGAAATGCCGGGAACATCGGCAGGCTCAGCAAGCGACCAAAATCCGTCAGCCGGAAGCGCCAGATTCCCAGAAATCACGGAGATGCCGAGTTTCGGATCCGTGAACTTCTTAGTGTCAGTAACGGTGGTGTCAGCAATAGCGGTGAAAGCAAACAATACGCTCCATGTCAGAACAGAAGTTAGTTTTTTCATAGGGCCCCCTTTATATTTTGCCGGTATACTGATAAAACTTTTGATTTCACATCTGAGGATAATAGCAAGATTTGCAACATAATACAAGCAAGTAATTACAGATAACAACGGCTATGGCAAAGGCAGAAAACAGCAAACGCCAATTAAGATAACTTAAAAGTTTGTCATTTCGTAAAAATCCCCTGTGGCTATAAATCTACTGGCGAAGTATAATATGCCGCAAGACATTTTACTTATGATTAGAGCTGACATGAAATCTGATGAACAGGAAAATATCGAAAAGCTGGAGCAGTTCTTCAGGATGCTGGACGGATGCATCGGGCAGAATTCCCTGGTCAGGCTGATTCTCGGCAAATACCGGGGAAATGAGCCTGACATGAAAACTGCCGAGATCAGGCTGATCAGGATCAAGGATCAGGATTTGCTGTCGTTCGTCTATCGTTACAGGACAAAGGACATCACGAAAAATTTTCCCATAAAGGACGGAATAGAGACTGTCCGCGGTCTTCTCGGAAAGGACTTCAAAAGCGCCCACATGTTTTTGTTAACCGAGGATGTGCAGATAGAATTCAGCAAAAGGGACAAGTGCACCCTGAGCTGCAGCAAGGCGACCTGTAGCTATGCCCCTGAAAAAAGCCACAACCGCGAAAAGGAGCGGATGATCAGCCAGGACAGGGCATTCCTGACCGTCCTGGGAATCGCTAATGAGACGCACCAGGTCTTTCCTTCCATGGCCAGGAAATGGAAGCAGATCAATGTTTTCCTTGAACTCTTCCAGCGGGCTGTCTCCTCATCCCGGCTTTCAAAGACCCAGAATATCAACGTGGTTGATTTCGGATCTGGAAAAGGCTATCTGACGTTTGCCGTCTATGACTTCCTGCGAAATTCGCAGGGTGTTGATGCTATCGTGACCGGCGTTGAGCTTCGGGAGGATCTCGTGCAGTTCTGCAATGATGTCGCCAGAAAACTTGGCATGGACAAGCTGCACTTCTGCCAGGGTGATCTAAATACCTACGCACCCGGTAAAATTCAAGTCATGATCGCATTGCACGCCTGTGACACCGCCACTGATCTGTCCATCTGCATGGGTATCCGTTCAGGCGCTGAAATCATCATGTGCGCTCCTTGCTGCCACAAGGAACTCAGACCTCAGCTAATCGTTCCTCCGGTGCTAAAAGCAGTCTTGCGCCATGGGGTGCATCTCGGTCAGGAAGCTGAAATGGTGACCGACAGTCTCAGGGCGCTTCTGCTTGAGGCATCAGGATATGAGACGCAGGTCTTCGAGTTCATCTCGCTTGAACACACCAGCAAGAACAAGATGATCCTTGGAGTCAGGCGTGACGCTGCACAGGATAAGAAAGATGAAGCCCTGTCACAGATAAATGCGATAAAGGATTTCTACGGCATAAGAAACATTCACCTTGAGACTTTGCTGGAAGTTTAGCCTGTCGCCTAGTCTCAGGAATCCTCGAGTTCAGACAGCATCCAGCAATTTCACGCCATATATCAATTTTTAGAGGTTTCCTTTAAACTTGCCATGTCTATGACGAACCTGTATCGCACATCACTTCTTATCACGCGGTCATAAGCCTCGTTGACTTTCTGTACAGGGATCACCTCGACATCGGATACGACCCCGCGTTCTGCGCAGAAATCGAGCATCTCCTGTGTCTCG
>JANYBI010000641.1 GCA_025360875.1 Lentisphaerota bacterium | reverse complement strand
TAAAGAAGGATGCAGAGAAGTATGTTGACCAGTACATCAATCCTAAGCTGTTTAATCAATCCATAGGTATTGTGGACGACTCAGTCCCCATTGAAAGTTTATTCAGCAAATTTATCGAGTCCAAGCAATCGTACCATAAGCCTAAGTCGATTAGACGTTCTATTTCAACCATCCATATTTTCGGTGATTGGTTGAAAATTAACCATTCAAATCTTATTCAATTCAAGCATCTAAATCCAAGTATCATTGAAGAATTCATCAGATTCAGAATGAAGCACGTAGTAAAGCTGTCGAAGAAGACCCTTTCGAAAAGGACAATTGACGGAGATATTATCAACCTGAGTGCTATTTTCAACTGGGGAGTCAAGCGCAAACTTATCAGTTCCAACCCAGCTAACTATTCCAAAGAGGGGCCAATTTCACTTTTCAGACAGCCAGAGTTTGAAAAACCCGTATTCACCAAGCAGGAATACAAGGACATTCTCGCCCAAGCCGAGAAAGAAGATAATACGCTCATATATGATATGGTGATTGTTCTTGCGAATACAGGAATGAGATATGGAGAGCTTGCCAGCTTATCTGTCGAGTCCATCAACTGGAACACTGGCAGTACTCCAAGCATAACCATCAGAGCAACGCAGGATTTCTCCCCAAAGCATAAAAGTGAAGTGAAGGTAATACCTATGCTTCCTGAAGTGGAACAAGTCCTCAGAAGGAGATGTACTGGCAAAAAGGGCAAGCTGTTCATCAACTCTCTTGGAAATCTGGTCAATCCCAACAATACCAGGAAATCCTTTTACCGTATTATGAGAATCGTTGGAATTGAAAGGAAAGAACGTCCTTTGAACTGGCACTCCTGGAGGAGATACTTCGTCAAGAACGCAGTTGAATCGGGCATACCGATAAACAACATCATGAAATGGACAGGACACGATACCGTCAGTATGGTTATGCACTACGCCTCGACAATTAATTATCCTGAGACTGCCAACCTAATTCAACGGATGCAAAATCACAATTAAAAGGGCCAAGTGGTGGCGAATTGGTGGCAAAGCCAGTTGTGCAGCTGTAAGTCGTTGACGTTAAGGCAAAAAAATGGCGGGAGCGACGGGGCTCGAACCCGCAACCTCTGCCGTGACAGGGCAGCGCTCTAAACCAATTGAGCTACGCCCCCGCTTTTATGCGGAAGACCCAAAAATTACTACCAAGCCGGTATTTTGCAAGAAAAATATAAAAAAAAGATTACATATGGCGTTTTAGTTTACCTTTAGGCATGAAAATGAACCGGATATTGTAAAATCCCCAATCAGGAAATATCGTATTTCTTGCTGTTTTCATAATAAAGGAGCATATACTTGTACAATCACGTGTTCAAACCGTTCCTTCTTGCGCTGTCGCTTCTGACCCGTATTCCGGTCAGGACCGGGGAAGCGACCGATGTCGACTGGGGCAGGAGCGCAGGATATTTCCCTCTCTGCGGATATGTCCTTGCGATCTTCGCAGCGCTGCCGTTCATGATTTTCAGCTACTTCAGCAACAATGCGATCGCCATCATTGTCATAGGCGATTTCATTTTCGTTGCGGGAATCGCCTGGATGACAGGCATGCTGCATATCGACGGATTCTGCGATGCATGCGACGCTTTCACTTCCATGTCGGCCACGAAGGAGGACAGGCTTAGGATCATGAAGGATCCCCATCCCGGAACTGCCGCCGTGGCGTATCTGATCTTCCTTATCATGGGGAAATTGCTGCTGATCTTCTTTGTCATATTCATCGCCGAAAAGGCCATGTCGTTAGTTTTCATGACCCGGTTCAAAGCGGAGGCAATGCAGAACATTGCTGTCCTCAAGGTGTGTCTGGCCCTGGGCGTACTGGCATTCCTTTCCGCAACGACGGTAATTGCGAGATTCGCAATGGTCCTGCTTGCCGCCATCAGCAAGTATCCCCGTGAAAAGGGCACTGGAGCGGTGATCGTAGGCAAAGTTCCGTGGGTGTCGGTTGTCATTGCCGCTATCTGGCTCCTGCCTTTCGGATTCCTCATACCGGTGAAGAACCTGATCTTCGCCCTGGTGCTTGCCGGATTTGTCATGATGTATTGGAAATTCAGGGCCGACCGTCTTCTCGGTGGAGTCACCGGGGATATTCTGGGTGCATGCTGTGAGAGTGTTGAACTTGCTGTGGCATTCGGGCTTGTGATGCCGGAATTCTTTTAACTGGGGATGAAGGAAAATGACTGAAAAGAGAGGCGGACTAGTAGAGAAAATCAGGAAATTCTTCCTGACAGACATATGGAAGATGGAAAAGGACACCGCCCCGTCCTCTCTTCGTCCTTTCATAGCGCCCATTCGGGTCATGTATGTCATATGCCATGATTTCCTCCAGAAAAAGACTTTGTCAGTGGCGGCTTCGCTGAGCTATACGAGCGTGCTTGGACTCATACCTCTCCTGATCATCGCGGTCACGTTTTCAAAGGGGTTCCTCAGGGACAAGGCGGAGGAGTTCATACCGAAGGCGATTGACAGTCTTGTCGAGAACATCGCACCACAGCTCGAAGCTGTTCCTGCTGCCGGCGAGGACAGTGACAAGCTGAGGATGTCGGCCAAGGAGCTTGCAGTCAGCAAGCTTACAAATATCCTGATAAAGATGGATGCGGGAAAGCTGGGCTTCTTTGGGATAATCCCTTTCATTATCATTGCCTATTCAATGTTGCGCACGATAGAGAACACAATGAACGAAATCTGGAATGTGAACAGGGGACGACCGATCTGGCAGCAGTTCCTGCAATACTGGCTGTGCCTTACACTTCTGCCGCTGGTGCTTTTCATTACCATGGGGCTGACAGGAACCCAGATCTTCATGTCATGGAAAGGTATAAACCATTCTGCAACATACGTCCTTGCGCTGCTCCTGCCTTATCTTACCCTCTGGATCGGCTTTGCAATATTCTACAAGATTGTTCCGAATACGCAGGTCAGGTTCTATCCGGCGGTCATAGGGGGGATTGTCGGTGGCACGATGTGGCAGCTCAACAACAAGCTGAGCATAATCTATGTTTCAAAGGCCATCGAAATGCATAGCTTCTTCGGAGGACTGGCGGTGATACCGATCATGCTCGCAGCCCTATATTTCGGCTGGCTGATCGTGCTTTTCGGCACACATGTGGCTTTTGCGGTCCAGAACATCGAGCTTTTCAGGTTCAGGCATCTTTCATCCGACATGACGGCGTCCTACAAGCAGAAAATAGCCCTTGCCTGCATGCTTGTAATCAACCAGCGCTTCGAAAAGGCGGAACCACCGCCTGACAGGGAAGACTTGTCAGTCCTTATAGGAA
>JANYBI010000684.1 GCA_025360875.1 Lentisphaerota bacterium | reverse complement strand
TTTGCCGGGTTTTTTTTTGGCAATAACACATAACGATGCAAATCATATTGCATTTATTATGATTAATACTATAGTATTTCTCATATAATAAATGAGGTGTTTTTATGAGAATGACAATTGATATTGATGAAACTAATTTGGATGAAATAATTAAATTTACACGGATAAGGAAAAAGTCGCCGGCAGTTTCCAAGGCTATCGACTGTTTCTGCAAAGAAATCAGGAGGAAGGAAATACTCAACAAAGTCCTTTCGGGGAAAACAGACTACAGTCTCACGAACAAACAGCTTGAGGATTTGAACAAATATGATTCTGATTGACACATCCGCATGGATCGAGTTTTTCCGGAAACATGGGAGACCCGACATAAAGAGCCGAATTGCTTCATATATAGAAATGGAAAAGGCGTCTTATACATGTCCCGTCCTCTTCGAGCTGCTTTCCGGAGCTTCACCCAAGGAGGCCGAAGACATAAGGAATGTATTCAGTTTCTGCAGCAGGATAATCTTCAGCGTCGAACACTGGGAATATGCCGCAGAGCTTAAAGCTGTATGCCGTTCAAAAGGGCTGTCGATTCCGAACGATGATCTTTTCGTATGTTCGGCAGCATTGAAGAACAACATCGGAATATTCCATCTGGACAGGCATTTTGAACTTTTCACGGAAAAGACGAAGTTGCCGCTGAAGATTGAAAAACAACTGGTAATT
Organism: Lentisphaerota bacterium; assembly: GCA_025360875.1. Lineage (GTDB taxonomy): Bacteria > Verrucomicrobiota > Lentisphaeria > Victivallales > GWF2-50-93 > GWF2-50-93. Next base: position 4,934 of record JANYBI010000684.1, on the reverse strand, counting down.
TAATCAGACAAGGCATATGAAATCAAAATTCGATAGCATAGAAAAAGTCATCAAGGCCTTCAGGAAAGGCAGGATGATAATTGTCACTGACGATGAGAACCGCGAGAACGAGGGGGATCTTGTGATTGCGGCGGCGAAAGTGACGCCCAAGGCCATTAATTTCATGGCTAAATACGGGCGCGGCCTGATATGTGCACCTATTACCGATGACAGGGCGAAGCAGCTTGAACTTGACATAATGGCTCCAAGCAAGGATCCTTTCCATACTGCTTTCACTGTAAGTGTTGACGTGAGAGAGGGAACGACGACGGGGATATCGGCATTTGACAGATCCAAGACAATTGAGGCCCTGATCGATCCAGTAATATCCCGATCGGACTTCATTGTTCCGGGACACGTTTTCCCGCTGATAGCCCGGCCTGGAGGCGTCCTCCAGAGGGCCGGACATACGGAAGCGACAGTGGATCTTGCGAAACTCGCAGGACTCTATCCTGCGGGAGTCATCTGCGAGATTATGAACGAGGATGGGACAATGGCGCGGTTGCCACAGCTGGAGAAGTTCAGAAGGAAACACCATCTGCCCTGGTGCACCATATCCGACATCATCGCATACCGGCGCAAGCATGAACGCCTGATCTTCAAGGAACAGTCCGTGAATCTCCCGACTAGATACGGAATGTTCAAGCTTCACCTGTACCGTTCAGCACTCGACAACATGGAGCATCTCGCACTTGTATACGGAAATGTAGAAGGAAAGAAGGATGTACTGGTCAGAGTCCATAGCGAGTGTCTTACGGGCGACGTGTTCCATTCACAACGCTGTGACTGCGGTGAACAGCTTGAAGCGGCAATGAAAATGATTGCCGGGAAGGGTACCGGAATCATTGTCTACATGAGACAGGAGGGCCGAGGCATCGGGCTGGCGAACAAGATCCATGCATACCGTCTGCAGGAGGAGGGATGCGACACGGTCGAGGCCAATGTCAAGCTGGGTTTTCCTCCGGACCTGCGCGAATACGGGCTTGGAGCGCAGATCCTGCTTGACCTCGGAGTGAAAAGCATTATCCTTCTTACGAACAATCCCCAGAAAATCGTGGGTATCAAAGGATATGGGATATCTATAAAGGCGAGGAAACCCCTTATCATCGAGGCCCACAAGCATAATGAGAAATATCTGAATACAAAGAAGAAGAAAATGGGACATCTGATATAAAATTTTTACGAAAATTTTAAAAGGAGAAAATTATGAACAAGAATGTGAAGAACATCTATGAAGGGACCTTGGATGCGAAAGGGTTCCGGATAGCGGTCGTGTGCGCAAGGTTCAACGAATTTTTTGTCAGCAAGCTGCTCGACGGGGCGATTGATGCCATCGTCAGGCATGGTGGGAAGGCCGATGATATTGAAGTAGCCTGGGTTCCAGGGTCATATGAACTTCCTATAGTGGTCAAGAAGTTTCTGTCATCAAAGAAATATGATGCCGTCATAGCCCTTGGCGTCGTGATCCAGGGGGCTACTCCTCACGCGTCGCTGATAAGCGGCGAGGTTTCAAAATGCCTGGCGTCGCTTTCGCTTGAATTCGCAGTGCCCGTGATCAACGGAGTAATCAACGCGAATGACATCGAGCAGGCTATCGAGCGTAGCGGGACAAAAGCCGGGAACAAGGGTTCGGACGCAGCCAAGACGGCAATTGAAATGGCGAATCTCATCAGGGCTATGCCCGGTAAATAAGCAGGCGGAACCATATGAATTCCCAGAACAATAACAGCAGCAGTTTCCGCAAGGAGCCGGATCCCAGACGGCTCGGACGTGAATTCGCGATGCAGTTTCTTTTCCAGTTCGACATGAACGCTGATTTCGATGGAAAGAACCTTGAATATTTCTGGACCCAGCTTGACGAATCAGGAGTATATCCGCACAACAGGCTGTTCAGGAAGAGCAAGGAGTTTGCGGAGAAGCTCATCAAGGGCTCGATAGAGAAGAAGACTGAAACAGACGAAGTGATTGCGAAATTCGCAACGAAATGGAAGATTGACAGGATGGCGATAGTGGACAGGAACATACTGAGGATCGCAACATATGAAATGCTGAATTGTCCCGAGATCCCGCCGGTGGTGAGCATCAACGAGGCGGTGGAGATCGCCAAGTCGTTCGGTGGAGATGAGTCCAGTTCATTCGTCAACGGAATACTCAATGCCATAAAGGACACGCTTAACAGACCTGCAAGAGAGGCTGCTCCAAACAAATGAAATCAATATTTTCAGTTTTCCAGCGCGGTCTCCAGAAAACCGCAACCTCTATATCCCGTTCTCTCGGGGGGATATTCACAGGCACCGCCGCCTGGAACGAAGAGACTTATGAAAAGCTGAAGATGGGCCTTATCGGCGCGGATTTCGGTGTCAATGCAAGCACCAGGATCGTCAATGACATAAAGGATCGCTATCAACGCGGCATCATTAAGACTTCCGACGACATAATGGCAGTCGCAAGGGCCGACATAGTTGCAATCCTCAACAAGGATCGGAAGGATCCCGACTTCAGGACAGATTCGCTCAATGTCATACTGATGGTGGGCGTCAACGGCAGCGGAAAGACAACCACTGCCGGGAAGCTCGCGTACCTCTGGAAGAACGATGGCAGGTCTGTCGTACTGGCGGCATGTGACACCTTCAGGGCGGCGGCGGTGGAACAGCTGAAGCTCTGGGCAGACAAGGCTAACTGCCATATAGTATCATCTGCTTCCGGAGCGGATCCTTCATCCGTCGCATTTGACGCAGTGCAGTCGGCATTGGCGAAAAAGCAGGATTACCTTATTCTTGACACCGCCGGCCGGCAGCATACGAAAAAAGGGCTGATGGACGAACTTTCAAAGATGAAACGCGTGATTGGCAAGGTCTATGACGGGGCTCCGCATCATGTGTGGCTGACGGTTGATGCGAGCATGGGAACTAACACTTTGATGCAGGCGAAGGAGTTTCTCGGGACTGCAGGTGTCACCGGGCTGATACTTACAAAGCTCGACGGAACGGGAAAAGGAGGGATAGTCGTTGCCATCCAGGAAGAATTCCATCTGCCGGTAATATTTGTCGGTCTCGGGGAGAAACCCGAAGATCTGCAGCCATTCAACTCCGAGATGTTTGCTGACGCACTGTTTGAAAGCAGGCATTAATTCGCCACCTTAGCCATAGCGAGGAGGTATTGCTCATGAAGAGAATTTTCACATTGTTCTTCTTTTTAATGGTCCTGGTCCGTCCTCTTTCTGCTACCGACTTCTCTAAATTAGAAACCTTCACTGACGATGAGAATCTATGGAAGATGACCTCCGACAATTGCCTTGGAGGGGATAACAACCTGTATTTCAGGTGGCTCTCCGACAAGAAGGCGGGATTGAGATATCCCGGCTACTCAAACAGCCCCGGGATGACTTTTCTCGGAAAGAAGTGTTATGAGACAATCATACGTTTCGACGCCAGCGGCAAGGTAAGCCAAGTGGACATATCCATCTACAATCGCGGGGACGCCGGGGAGATTAATGATGAGAAGGCATTCCAAGCCCTGCTTGACGGCACATTGAAGAAAGTTGAAGAGTGGAGCCAGGACAAAGGAGTACCATGCCAGAAAGAGCGACTGACCGCGGGAATGTTCATGGAAAAGAGAGTCTGGGTTAAAAACAGCAGCGTTGCGGTTGAAATGAGATGGAGTGCCAGCGAAAAGATCAAAGTGCAGGATGTTGAAGATCCTGCGATGAATGAGAAAAAAGTAAAGTTCAGGGCTGAATATATAAAACTGACATTGACGAAGTTCGATCCCAAGAATGATCCACGGAAGATGACATCCTCCCCGAAAAAGTCGGATACGGCATCCGCCCTGGACATAAAGCAGAATGTGAAAAAGGACGACAAGGGTTTTTTCTTCATTGATAATATTCCTATGGTTGACCAGGGGGAGAAGGGATATTGCGCCGTGGCGACCGCCGAAAGAATACTCAGATACTACGGAACCGACGTCGACCAGAACGTCGTGGCCCAGCTCGCGAATTCGTCCGCCACCGGGGGAACGAGCCCCGATGAGATGGTGGGTGTTCTCAAGAAAGTGCAGACAAAATTTGGTGTGTTCGTAAAGACGCACAACGAATTCAAGATGCTGGAATTCATGAAAATGGTCACCGAATACAACAAGCTTGCCAAGAAGGCCAGGAAGAAGGAGATCGTGTGCGGAAATGTGATTGATATCGGAGAAATCTACCATGCGATGGATCCGGCACTCCTTAAAGAGATAAAATGTGAAAAAGACAAGAACGGATACAAGGCTTTCTGTTCCGATGTTGTCAAACATGTCGATATGGGTATTCCTCTCATCTGGGGTGTCGAGCTTGGCATAGTGCCTGAAGAAGGACTTCCCCAGACAAACGGCGGCCACATGAGGATAATTTTCGGGTACAACAAGGATAAGAACGAAATCCTCTATACCGATTCCTGGGGACAGGGTCACGAACGGAGTTCAATGTCAATGGATAACGCATGGACGATAACCTCAGGACTTTATTCCTTTGATCCGAGGAAAAAATGAAATTATCCTACCGAAAGTTCATGTCTCTTGCGATTTCCCTTGCAAAACGGGGATGGGGAAGCACATCGCCCAATCCGATGGTCGGTGCTGTGCTTGTCCGGAACGGAAAAATTATCGGAAAGGGATATCACAGGCGTGCCGGAGAAGCCCATGCTGAAATAAACGCGCTCAGGTCTGCCGGCAGGAAGACGCGGAACTCCACCCTCTACGTCACACTCGAACCCTGCAGCACTTTTGGAAGAACCCCTCCATGCACTGATGCTATAATCTCAGCAGGAATAAAAAAGGTCGTGATAGGATGCCTCGACCCAAATCCCAGACATTCCGGAAAGGGCGTGAGAATTCTGAAGGATGCCCGAATTGAA
>JANYBI010000636.1 GCA_025360875.1 Lentisphaerota bacterium | reverse complement strand
CCTGTCAGTAATATCAATAAATATTTCCAAAATCGCCTTTTTTCCCTGATAGATCATGCCGGTATGCGTAATCTCAAAAGTTTTTCCGCCTAACGCGCCGACGGTTTCGATCTTCCTCGTTTCTCCTATCTTAATCTGCTGTTTCAATGGGCATCCAACACACTGTTTCCTATCGTCCTTGTATATGTCCCAGCAGTATTCACCGATTGGTTTTTTCCCAAGCATCTTTTCCATTTCCGGGCTCAGAAACGAGGAAGATCGAAACCGTCGGCGCGTTAGGCGGAAAAACTTTTGAGATTACGCATACCGGCATGATCTATCAGGGAAAAAAGGCGATTTTGGAAATATTTATTGATATTACTGACAGGAAAAAGCTTGAAGACAGGCTCAGGCAGTCGGAGAAAATGGAGGCCATAGGCCAGCTTGCCGGCGGAATAGCGCATGACTTTAACAACCAGCTCATGGGCATAATGGGATATGCGGAAATGCTGGCGGTCCGGCTTGATGACAAAAATCTCAGGGAATATGCTGAAAATATCATGAGAGCCTCAAAAAGGTCTTCTGATCTCACAAAGGATCTTCTGGCTTTTTCAAGGAAAGGCAAGATACGTTCCGTTTCTGTAAATATGCACAATGAGATAGAGGAAGTCGTATCCATTCTTGAAAGGAGCATTGACAAGAGGATTGAGATCAAGAGGATTCTCAAGGCAAGTCCTGCGACAGTTATGGGGGATCCATCACAGCTCCAGAACGCATTGCTGAACATAGCCATAAACGCCAGGGATGCGATGCCGGAAGGAGGGGAGCTTGTCTTTACAACTGAAAATCTGAGGTTCCAGGGTTCTCCTTTGAATGACGAGTTCCTCAGGGAGGAATTCGGACATTGCATGAAAATATCTATTTCAGATACTGGCAGAGGAATGGACAAGGAGACGATAAAGCATATATTCGAGCCTTTTTTTACGACAAAGGAGGTAGGGAAGGGCACAGGAATGGGGCTGGCTTCAGTATACGGGACAGTGAACAACCACCATGGAATCATAAATGTCCGAAGCGAACTTGGAAAAGGAAGCGTGTTCACCCTGTATTTCCCAGTTACGGAAGAGAAGGATGAAAAAGATATTTCTGAGAAGAAAAATGCCGTTTTGTCAAGAAAACTGACAATAATGCTTGTTGAGGATGAAGAATTAGTGAGAGGGATGGTTGTAAAGATGCTTAACTCGCTTGGAAACAAGGTGATAGCTTGTAAAGACGGCATTGAAGCCGTTGAATTGTATAAGAAAGCCTATAAAGACATAGATATGGTGGTTCTAGACATGATTATGCCTAAAATGAGCGGAAAAGACACATTCTCTGCGTTGAAGGAGATAAATCCGGAAGTCAAGGTGCTTCTTTCATCTGGATATAGTATTGACGGGGAGGCACAGGAAATACTTAATGCCGGGGCAAATGGTTTTATTCAGAAGCCGTTTAAAAGCAATGAGATAGCAAATGCAATTGGGGATATTATTGGGAAAGTATGAATATACTGCCACTTTTGAGGAGTGGACTGTTGTAAAACACGGTTAAGTTTTCGCAAGCCTTCCCAGGTCGATTAGCCTCAATTTATGTCGACCGCAAGTTTTCGCAAGTGAGGACTTTTACGGTATGCGGAAGCCGCAACTCGATTGATCCAGCCAGTGTGCGGATACAGTGTTCCTGCGACACTGTACCCGCCAAATGGTGTGCGAAAACTCAGTATTCAGCGGACCTGGAAATTCCGGATTATCAGTTCGCCGGACTTCTTTGCCTTGTTGGTGCGCTGGTTGGTGCAGGTATAGACGATCGAAACCTGATCCATCGGCAGCCCTTTGAAGATAGTGCGCATTTCAGGAATATCATTGACCGTTATAACCATCTTTCCTTTGATAGACTTGGCCAGAACAGCCATTTTCCGATACTCATCCAGGTCAAATGGCACCCCGTATCCTTCGGTCCCGAAATACGGCGGATCGCAGAAAAATAGAGTGTGCGGACGGTCATACCTGGATATGCATTTCTGCCAGTCCAGGTGCTCAATATATACTCCGGTAAGCCTCAAGTGCGCCTGGCTCAGATCTTCTTCGATCCTCAACAGGTTCAACCTGGGTCCGGACGTTGTCCCGGTTCCGAAAGTCTGCCCTTCGACTTTTCCACAGAACGTCAATTTCTGGAGATAGAAAAAACGCGCAGCGCGCATGATATCGGTCAAGGTTTCCGGGGCAGTCTTTTTCTGCCACTCAAAGACCTGGCGGCTGGTGAGCGCCCATTTAAACTGCCTCACGAACTCCTCCAGATGGTTCTGGATCACTCGGTACAGGTTCACGAGTTCGCCGTTGATGTCATTGAGGACCTCGACCTCGCTCTTTTCCTTGGCGAAGAATATCCCGGCAGCTCCGCAGAACGGCTCCACGTAGCATGTATGTTCCGGGAACATCGGTATTATCTGGCTGGCGAGGCGTGTCTTGCCTCCTATATATGGTATAACTGGCTTATGTTTCATAGATTCCTTTTTTTGATTTAAATAAAAAAGCGATGTTGAACCTGGTGTGCAATCCGTATTTATTATCGCGTTTGCTTACGCAACGGAAGCACGGTTATCGATGGTTCAACATCGCTGATCAGGGGAGCGGATACTGATAATATCCGGTCTCCCCGTTGCCCTTATAATTATTATGGAGTGGTCTTGACTGCACCTCTCTTTCCACTCTCAATAGCCCCATATTTTCTTGCACATGCTCTAATATGTTTTAAGAAGTTTCCTTTAGCCCCGCGATAATTATATTTTTGCCCATTGCCCCAATATGAGAAGCCCTTATGCCTAATATCCCGCTGGTTACGATAAAACATCGGGAAGATTTTATTGCAAAATTCACATTGGTAATTCATGTCAATCAATCTCCTGGGTGTGCTGCCCATCATCAATGGACTTCAATACACCGTCCCCTTCGACGTATTCCAGTTCGGCCAGGTTGGCCACGTCGACCAGGTGTTCGGCATTATGGTCCGCCTTATAGTTTTCCAACCTGCGGATCATGCATTGCACCCGGTCATATTTCTTCTTATCCGGATACCCCATCCTTCCATATCTGAAAGCACCGATTATTTTCCTGTTTATCCGCAGTTTCTCAAATTCCGGTGAACGTTCGGTGCGCATCAGTGTCCATAAGTCCATATCCTGGCGTTTTTCAGGAGGAAGATTACGCAGACAGTGCTCTCTTAAATGCTCAGTTATCGTTGGCATTCATCTTCTCCTTTATGTTTTTCAATATTATTAGCGCTGCCTGAACAAGAGCTTTAGAGGTGTCGCTATTCCTTACTGTAAATCCAGAGGCCCTATCAAGGATTATGGCTCCGCGTATGATTGAAGCAAAAGGATATTTTGCGAAAATAAAGTTCATCAATTCCCCCTCCTGGAATCCATTCTCGACCGGGAATCCCGCCTTTTGCAGCTCTATTGCCTCTTCGAACTTAACCATAAATCCCCCTCCATTCTTCTTTTACTTGATATGCGAGTGTGCGCCATGTGAACTCAAAATCCCCAGGAACGTCTACCGTCATACCGCGCTGTCTGGCCTCATCGATATTCCTGAGCATCCCGGGAATCTGCGTATAATATTCGGTTTTCCGGTCCAGGTGTATTCCCCTGACCGTGATTTGCTTATAACCTTGCTCAAAACCCTGAAGGATTGCCATCGCAAACATGTAACTGAATGTGCCGACAAAGAATTTCTCGCCGAAGAGAAGAACAAGTTTGCTCTCATCGATAATGAATTCATTGTCCAGGCCGTGCGAAAACCTGGTAACAATATCGGCTCCGGACTCATTGAATTTCGCCTTATAGTCTCCCGGATAACGTCCCTGTTGCATTGCTATTGCCAGCGTACCTTCCCTATGGATTTCAAAGACGGCGTTCGGCTTCAGCCCTGGGAACCATTTATAGAAGTCATTCATGGTCCAGATATCGTGATCCGCGAACCTGGCCAGGTCGATCTTGAGATCCGCAAAGCCCAGGAAAAGAACTTTTGTTTTCATAATTTGTTCGCGTCCTCCGCACATTCATCCGCGTAGTTGCAAAAATCGCATTCCTCCGAACCGCAGGCGTAACTTATTCCACAACACAGCGGACAATGCCCTTCTCCAAACGCCTCGCCGCAGCCCTCGCAGACATCTTCCTCCATGTAATCTTCATCGTATGATGAAATTGGTTCCAATTTGAGATCATCGGCTGCTTTATTTATTTCAGAGACTTTCTTCATTGTCTTTTTGAAGAACTGAAAATCACTTTCCTCCCAGAGCCAGTAAAGCAGCCAGACTAAAAGACAGAACGCCGTAACGCATTTGATTGAAATCCATATCATTTTGACGGCTCCTGCACTCTGAGTTCAATCCACATGGCATCCCACGTGGAGACATTCTTCCCGGTCACATTGTTGAACGCATTAGATTTCATCTTTGACCTAAATACCCAGATACCGATTAGGATGCTCAATACCAGGATAATAAGCAGAATGAATGGAATTACTGTTTTCATTTTTCTCCTTTTAAATTATGTAATCTGGAAATTGTTCTATCTGTACGCCGGTTCTCCGTTTCACCGACTTGTCCGCCGTAGGCTTTGCGGAGGAGGATTCTCCGTTTCGATCTTCGGCTACTGCAAAGCTCATCAGCCTAGGGCACCACGCGCTGCAGGCCATGCTTTTCTTGCATCCGATCGCGTCTCCGAACGCACATTCCCGGCTCCCGCATTCTTCCTCGCACTGGCAGCATCCAGGCTCTTGTTCATTGAGAAATGGACATGCTTCCTGCTCAATCTTCGTGAGCGTCTTTTCAGCAGCCATTGTGTCGGCGGTGGTCATTTCTTCACTATCCTCTGGCATATAGTGCATCTGCCATTGACAATGATCATACACCTGCATTTCAGTGGCGGCTTGCATGGCGGCATTGGAGTTTCAGAGGAGCCTGGCGGGAGATCCTGGAAAGGATGAACCCGCATTTCTCCTTTAAGATTAAGAGGAGTTCCCCAGGAAAGAACTAGGTCTGCAATTGCAGATTCCCCTCTGAAATATGTGATGAAAGATTGTATCATTTTCTTAACATCCTCTCCGTATAGGACATGGTTGCTTGTGCATTCGTCAGGGTCTATTTTCTTAATCACAATGCACGGATATTTTTCAGGGGTCTGCGGGTATGATATCAGATTCTTTTTATGCCAGCAATTGAAATCCTTCTCGCCTTTTATAAACTTCCACATAATTTCTCCTAAAATGTTACTGTGATATTCTGGACCGCCGCAGCGGTCCAGTAGGTTCCTTTTCTTATTTTTCGTTAAAGCTGATTCCCATGTCAATCCGCTCGGCGAGGACTTCGCTGTATAATTCCATGATAAGCCGCTGGCGGTTCAGGAGCTTGATATGAGCTGCGAGAAGCTGTTTGAACTTCGCAGTTTCCTGGAAGGCAAGTAATTTCTTCAGCCTGCCGTCAAGCTCATTCTTTTCCTGGTAAAGCCTTTTCATTACCTGAGAAAAAGAGTGTTGGGAATTATCCTCCAGGCAGCTTGTTATTTCATGATATATTTTCCGAATATTCACATCGTGGCCGATCTTAAAAGATGCTAAAGTTGCATCTCCCCCTTGGGACCAGATTTTTGTAATTTCTTCCAATGCCTTGGCTATTTTTTCCGCATGATCGATGTTTTTCATCTCAATAATGATTCTGCTTTCCGTCTTGTTCTTCATGTTGTTTTCTCCTAAAATGTTATGCTTGCTGTGAGGACCGCCGCAGCGGTCCAGTAGATTCCTTTTTTCACGTCTCCGCAGCAGAAATAAGCCACTGCCGCAGCCACGCTCATCAGGATGAGCGCCACTGGAAAAATCTTCTCCTTATGTTCAAGCAGTAGATTCATAATCCCAGCCTTAGAGGAGCGCAGTCTTCTGTCCTGATATGTATTTCCGCTTTCGGAGCATTCAGGATCCTAATATGTCTCGGGACATTTGTGATCGTAATCGGTCTCGCAGGCTGATTTTCCTTGCCCGGCTTGGGAAACATCACAAGCTTTTCATATCTTCTCGACCTCATACGCACCTCCGTTTCAGAACGGCACATCTGCCGCCAGTTTCTTCTTTTCCTGTTCAATCCTCTGCTTGATCGCCTCGATTATCCGCCCGGCTTCCTTCTCGGTCAGTTCCGAGAGGGGCTTTGCCGGGTTATGCCTGCATACATGCGCGCAGAATCCGTACATGTAATCTTCATTCTGCTTGCCCTCTTCCAGATACTCGCACAGTTCCGCCCACTGCTGACGGATCTCCCGGATGCTCCGCCTGTTGGCCTGGCCGTTCCGGGGATTCCGGGACCGCCAGAAATTCAGGTCTATCCCCCCGGGCATGGGAACTTCTGCAGCTGAAAGCTTGTCCTCCAGGAGTGACTCGATCTCGGCCATCGCCATGTCGAAATCAGCCTGGGCAAGCCCTGGAGCCTCGCAGCTCATCAGGCCAGTCACCTTGAAGAGCAACTCGTTGCCTTCCTGTTCGCTCATCGCGCAGAATTTCAGATATTGACGCCATTTCACCAGCTGCCGGGATTTCCAGCCTTCACGCTGTTCGCCCTCGGCCTTGATCGCCTCAATGACGGCATCCGCCTCGTCATCCTGGAGATTCTTCGAGGATCTGACGCCTGCCACTTCGAAGAGCAGATTCCGGTATTCCTCGTCCTGAAGCCCGGCATGCTGCTTTTCAATGTGTATCTGCGCGATGTAGTTTCTGGCGAGCATCAGCTCCTTTCCATCCTTTTGAACAGCCTCGCGATATTCGCATTCAATTCAGACATGACTTGAAAAGCCTGGCCACACTCGGCCAGGATCTGCTGAAGCCCGGCCTGGCTGATGGATGAATTTTTCTCCGGCATTCTGATTGCGGGTTCCCCGGCATCTATTGAATTCCGGATCGCCATAGCAGCTTCTGCCGGTTTCATCTTCCCAAGGGCGTCAACGCAGAACAGCGCCGATGCTTTGGAAACGGCGCGTCCTTGTTTCGTCTTGTATTTCTCCCAGCATTCCCACTGGTAGCAGAAATCCTTGTCCGCAAGCAGATGAGCCGGGAACATGTAGAGATATTCGGCGTCATTGTTCAGGACATCCTTCGACTCAATATCAGCTGATGGCTTTTCCGGTACCACAATCGAAACCGAGCTTCTTTTTTTGATTTTTGATTCCAGCGTATGCAGGCCGATTTTATTCCTATTGGCCATCTGCCATATTTTATTATAAGGCAGTTTCAACCCTAGCGTCGCCTGTACTCTGGCGCAGAACTCTTTCTGAGTATGTCTTTCTCGGTAAAAAACATCTTTTTCCAGGTGTTTTAAAAGTGTCTGCGCTTCGATCTTCTTCATTCTTATCCTTGGCATATTCCTTATCCTTTTTTTAACTTTCGCACTCTCGCATTTCCGAACTTTCGCACTTCCCTCTTACTCCTCAGGCCATATTCCGCCCGACTTCCTCCACTCGGCGGCGATCTTCAGGTCCGCATGCGTGAGTTCGCGGCTGGACTTCTTTGCGAAATCCCGGGCGCGTTTCAGGTCCTCAAACAAGGTCCTGAGCTTGCCGTCGCGCTGCCTGCACAGGTCCACGGCGAGTTTCACAAGTTCCGCAGACGGACGGGAATTGAACGCCTTTACAGCCGCCAGGACTTCATCCCGGAGCACTTCCTTTGGAATCTCCAGGGGGAATTTTATGCGCCCTATGAACTGCTCGAAATAGTTCGCAAGCTTGCCGTGTTTCATTTCCTCCAGGTATACATCCGTGAAGATCAGCGCCACGCCGCAGCCGCACATGTCATGGAGGTCCCTGACGAATTCGATCGCACTGGTTGTCCAGCCGCTTTTAGGCATCAGATGTCCGGCCTCGTCGATGATGATTACATTCCTGGCGGAGAATGCCTTGAAGAGGCGCAGCTCCAGTTCCGAGCCCTTCTTGCCGTTCACGCCGATCCCGCAGCTCTGGCAGAGCATGGTCACCAGGCTTTTCCTGCTGCATCCGCTGGTCGCCCTCACATAGCGTGTCGCCCCGTGATTGTTCATCCGCGCCCAATGCTGCGCGGTATAAGTCTTCCCGCGCCCGGTAGGCCCCTTTATAGTCACCATGGCGGAAAAGTCCCTGGCATAATCAAGCGTCTCTGCAATCCTTTTCGTGACAATCGTCTCAACCAGGTTCATTTTCTTGGCCGCCCTGACCTTCATGGCGTCGATTGATTCACAGAGGCCGCTTAAATCGCAGTCTGCGCGGCCTGTGAGCGCATCGTAGAGGTATTTGAAGTCGAAGCCGGTCTCTTTCTCCAGGGCAATCTTGCTGCCGCCCAGGACATCATGGGTATATCCCCAGAGCCATTCCAGGGAATCCTGGACCTTCTGATCATAACGTCTGGTACCGGCCTTGAAGATGTTAAGGCCGATATTTATCACATCATTCGACATCCCCGCCTCAGGTGCCGGGTTTTCGGCATCGTGCGCCGCGTGTTTGTCATCGCCTCTTGTCTCGCCTGCAGTTCTCGTAGTCATCTCTCATTTCCTCCGTTAGTCGCGGCGTAGCTTCTCAGCGTAGCCGGACGTTGTTAAAGTGGCCAAGTTTTATTCTTCTTCTTTTTTCTTTGAAACTATGAACTTATGGAAATCTGCGAGACTCGCAGTCTCCGATTCTCCGGTTCTCCGATTCTCCGATTCATTCTTGAAAACCGCATTCTGGAATTCCTGCATCTTCGCTTCCTGGCGATCTTCCTTGAAATCTATTTTCTGCCTTTCTTCTTCCCTCGCCGATTCTCCGATTCTCCCATTCTCCGATTCGTTCCCTTCCCCACTTGGCAACTCGGCCACTTGGCCACTTCCCTCCACGATATAATGCACGAACTTGTGCGCAGCCCCTTTCACGCTGGTCCTTTCGCCGTCCTTGACGATCTTCGCGTCCGGAGGCATCGCCATCAGGGCGATCGGGCTCAGCACGTTGTATCCGCCGGTGAGCTGTTCTATTGCCGTGTAGGCCTTTCTTATCTGCTGGCGCTGCCGTGACATCCCCTCGGCAATCATGCCGCGGTTTTCTTCGCTGAAATCCAAGGCTTTGACTTTTGCCCGGGTGCGACATTCGCAGATAAGCGCGCCGTCGACGGTGAACGCATAGATATGTTCCGGATCGTTGCGGTCCGTCTTCAGCATCACTTTCTTATCCAGGTAGGTCCAGAGCTCCTGGGCGTAGTATTCAACCTTGTCCAGGCTGATCGCCGGACCGCGATGGACGGTCCTCAATGCCGCCTCGGGCCTCAGGAAGGCCATGAACAGGCGATCGTTTGAAAGAGGTTCGCGCTGCTGGATGCGCCCTTCCCAGATTTGTTCCGGACTCTGCCCGCGATGGATCTCGCCGCGCTTCGGCGTGGCATGATATTCCTTTATCCAGGCGGCGAATATCTGGCAGAGCTGCTCAAGCGATGGCAGCTTCTCCGGATTGTCAGCAAAGAATTGCGCCGTGTCCGGGCGCTCGCCCGGGCGTGAACCCACATACGAGGCGAAAAGCTTGTCAAACTGCTGCATTACGTCGCGGAACAGCCTTTCTATTGTCTTCGCACGTCCGTTGTATGGCAGCGAATTGACCATATGGATTCCAAGCTCCTTGAAGATGGAATGCTCATACCCGTCGAACTTGACCGGCTCGCTGAATCCGGACGCTGTGAAGTCTTTGCCATTGTCGACGTACAGGAATCCCGGGATATGCCCGTTGTTCCGGACTATATGCAGGGCCAGCGCATCGGTGATCGTAGCGCAGTTGATTGCCTCGATCGTTATCTGCCAGCTGGTGATATACCAGCTCCTGGCATCGATCATCCCGCAAATCTTCGGGCGCACGGCCTTCCAGGCCTGCTTTTCCTCGTCCCACGCCTTGATGAAGAAGTCGAAATCCCTGGAATCCGACACCATCACCATGCCTGGCTGCACGTCCGTCCAGTCGCGCCTGATATAGTCGATGAATGAATTTTTCAGCGCTTCCTCGCCGTTCCTGGCAAGCAGTACCGCCGCTGGATCCAGCTGGCCTATCCTGTATGTCGCCTGCTGCCTGGTCGGCACTATCGCGAAAGGATTTTCCTTCCTGAGCTTTGTCACCGCCAGCTTGTAGGCCTGAGTGGCCGGGAGCCTGTTCTTGTTCAGGTACAGGCTGAAGAAATACTGCCAGAACTTTTCGTCGCCTTTCCTGTTCTCGAACTGCGCGCCCCTCTTGTAGTTGTCGCACAGTGCTGCGGAATTCGCAAAGTTGTAGTTGCCGTCCGGGTTCTTTCCCAGGAGCGACAGCCAGTGACGGCAGTTATTGTATGTGAGTTGGCTAGAACCGCCTTTGCCGCCATTGAGCAATAACGGGAAACTCTCCGCGAAATTGAGCGCGATTATCTCGCAGGCCTCGCGCATCGGCTTGCCGGTATGCCTCATCTTCTCCAGGACCATCTGGCAGAAGTTGAGCCGTTCCTGGGCCTTTGTCCTGGCCTCAGCCGGTACCAGGTCCGTATTCTCCACCCTTGCGCGGATCTCGCAGGGTTCAACCTTTGCGAGTTCCGCAGCCGGGGCCTTCATCGGCAGCAGCTCCGGTGCAGGTGAGGAATCAAAGTCAATCATTTGAAGTGCCGCCATATGTCACCCCGCCTTGTTGAGATCTCTTGTTGCAGTCGCTTCGCGCCATTCGCGGAACTGCTGGTAAATCTTGTTTGCCGCGGCCTCCATCTGGTTCAGCTCTTCGACTGTCAGATGCTGATAACTGCCGCTCCGCTTGTAGAACTCGGACGCCGACCTCATGCAGTTCATGCCTACGCTCATTGTCTTTTTTGCCACATCCAGATTGAAGGTCTCGATGAGCTTCATCGGGTTGACAGTGCCCAGGTTGTCATAAAGCCTGTTGATGTTATCTGTGAATCCCGGGAGCTCCGGCTGCATGGGCTTGTCTTTGCCGGTCTTCACGAATCCCATGCACTCTGCGACTGCGACTCTGACTTCATCCCTGCTCATCCGTTCCACGTGGTAGGATTTGAGGAAGTCGACTACCTTCTTGCCATACTCGGCCCGGTAGAGCTGCACGATTGCGAGATTCTTGTCGGAATCAAGATAAAAGAGGCGCTCATAGAACTCGGGATATTTTTCCCGCATCCCGATAAGCATCCTGCCGATCGCGTTGAGATGGCAGCGGCGTTCCTTTGAATATCCGAATTTCTCTGTTACCCATGCCGACCACTGGGGCTCATTATCCTGGAAGTCTTCGGTACGGGCTGTTGCGACAATCTGTGATATCAGGCTGGTTTCCAGTTTTGCGACGTTGTCGATCGCTTTGATGAGAGTTTCCTTTTCCGAAAGGCTCCGGGGGATTTTCCCCTCCTTTAAGTCCTGTATTATTCCTGTAAGATTCATATTGCTCCTTTTGTTATGAGTGTTGCTGCGACACTGCCTATTTTGCGAAAACCTTTTAAAATTCTTCCCTTTATCCTTCGCGTTATTTCGCCGATTCTCCGTTTCGCCGGTTCTCCGGCTCGTCTTATTTCCCTTTGGCCTTTGAAAGAAGTTCCTGATTGATTTTGTAGAAGGCGCGTTCGCCATCTGCAATCCTAGCTCCTGGTATCGTCATACCCTCGCTGATGGCCTTCTGGATAGCTTTCTTGTTGAGTGTGACGTTTATCTCGTATAGGTCGGTCAGGTTATTCTCCTTGGCATATATCAGAAGGGCCTTGGGATCTTCGATTTCCAGGTTGGACACTGTCCTCAGGCCATAGGTGCCTTCAGGAGTCTTCCTGGCGCGTGGCTTCTGGAAGCGGTCCGTGTTTGCCTGGATATACTGGGTCAGGAACTCAACTTTCTCTTCCAGACCGAGTTTCGCGTCAGTGAGCAGCTTCTCGTATTTATCCTTGAGCCGCTGAACTTCTGCATCACCGTCCGCGCCGATCGCCGCTGCCTGCAGTTCAATTCCCGCGATCTCCGCAAACAACGCATCCGCCTCATCCGCGTCCACCGCCTTGAATTTCCGATTGTCGATTAAGACCTGGTTCATTATTTTAATCCTTTCGTTTTTTGTGCAGCTTTTATTTTAAGGTTCACTGGCTTCAGATGGTTTATGACTGTTCGCCTGCTTACACCGAGAAACTTCGAAATTTGATTCAGCGTCATCTGCGGATAAAAACTCTTGGTCTTTATCGTCTGGAACCGGTCGGGATTGCCGATTGCGAAATCCCCGATCGCGTAGAACATCTCCATAGTTATCCGTCCGCTCATCGGAAATGGTATAAGCATCGCGTCTTCTTTTTCCATGAGGACTTGGGAAGGATCCCGTTCGTCTATTCCTTCGTAAGCCCGTTCAGCTTCAGCCATAATTATTTTCCCCTTATTCATAAATAATTTTAATTTTCAATTTTAGATTTTAAGCCTGAATAAACTCCATGATATCCCGGCGTTCCGCTGGTGACATGTAACCGGCGATCAGTGGCAGCAGGTCCTGCATCGCGGCCTTGTCCAGCTCTTTGATATGCCCATCTGTCACCAGGGAGAGGCTTATCCCTGATAGTTTGCATTCCTGTCCTAGCTTGCGGTAGCTGCCCTTTGCGAACGCCGCCTTCACTATCGCGTTCTTTAATTCTTCCGTTACCTTGTACATTGAATTCTCCTTGTCGTCAGTCTTCGGTCGCCGGTCGTCAGATTAAGACAAAACACATCAACGCAGCCATCGCGATTCCGATGATGATTCCCTTCAGCAGCCATATCCCCTTGTCTATGACATCCTCGTATTTCAGTAGCTTGCGATCTCCGAGCGCAAAAAGTCTTTCTTTTGTTGTCATGATTTAGCCCCTTTCCTCTTGTTGGAGTTCACAGCTTTAGCGTGTATATTCTTCCCAGATTTTAAACAGGAGGTTTTATATGGGTTTCTGGGAGTCACTTGTGGAAAAGTTTCAGTCGGACGTTCGCAAGGCTGTTTATCCTTCGAATTCAGGGGAAATATTAAAGAAGGGCGAGGAGATTTCGAAGCGTATGAATCTTGATGATAAGCGGATGTCTTCTTTTTCTTGCCGGATTCCTCTGCGCATTGCAATGTGTTATTTTTCAAACCCTGAATCCATACGGCAAGTTTTCGCAGATTTGAAGCAAGATCCGGTAAGCCTGTATTATCTAGAGGATATTCTTTTAAGGTTTCCTGTAGCTCTGAAAGAACTTTCTCCTGCCCCAGTCCCAGAAGGTTCAACAGTCCAGCCTCTGAAAGCTTTATTTGTTCTGCACTTAATTCAATACAAAGCTGAAACCGCACAGGATGTAATGCTTGGCTTTTTAAACCTAACTGATTAAATATTGACCAATCCTTTTTTACATAGCGAATAAACGAATCCTTCAATGGTTTTTCCCCGTACCTGGCAAGGATGATTTCTTTCGGATCAACCTTTGAGAGCCGGCATCGCGCATGCCGTAACGTGGGAATTTTAGCAAAGGGATTATCTCTTTGCGTTTTTTGTTTGGCTAATCGATACGCTGTTGAGATTGAAAGCTGATTCCGGTTCATGTAAAAACCTAAAAAAGGCTTCCAGAATATCGTATCCATCTCCATGCCAGTGCACCTGCCTTCTACCTTCTGCCGTACGCTGTCTGTCATCTGTTTTCTATTCTTCATCTCTCATTCCTCCTGTTTTAAATATAAGTTATTTTCTTATAACCATCAGGGCAAAAAAACACCTTTCGTTTTTAAGAAGTCAGTAAAAAGGCCTTCGACGAAAACATACATCTTTAATCCCGGATGATTCGTCTTGCAGTATTCCTTCAGCGGATTATAGATTTCCGAGCGAATTGAAACGCCTTTGCGATCATACGAGTATTTCTTTTTCTTTGCCATATCATCCTCCGTTTTATTTTAAGATAGTTATTTTCATATAACTTGTCAAGGCGTTTGAATATAAAATTTGCAAAAAAAAGCAAATTATGATACAGTAACGGTCGGAAGGCGGATTTTATGGACGAGAAAATCGAGCAGATATTCCATGCCATAAAGCTGGCCGTGGAAGCATTGGATTCACAAGCTGAACTCGCTAGAAGATGCGGGATCAACAAGTCCTATGTAAATAATTATCTTTCTGGCAAGGTGAAGAACATGGAGCTAGATATGTTCTTCCGCCTTTATCCCCATATCAAAAAATATCTACCCGAAGGTTTCCTGGATGATTCTGAATGTGAGAAGCTATGTAAGAAATTAGGAAACATGGAAAAGGGTTTCATGAAAGATCTGATGCAATATACCGGACCGGAAAAATCAAAAATCTGGAAGGCCCGGGAGGAAATCGAATCCGAGCGCTTAAAAAATAGAATCGCTGATACCCTTTCTAATACTGGCTAGCCCCTTCGAAAAATCCCGGCGAAGATATGATGATTACGATAAGAGAATTTTTGATTTTGATATGAATGAGAGAGGAAAAATATAAGTATGGGTATTAAAATTTGTCCGGATTGCCAGGGGAAAGTTTCCGACTCTGCAAAAGTCTGCCCTCATTGCGGGCGTGGTACGCAAAATGTAAATACGCTTAATAGGAATCGTGGTTGTGCTGATATACTCATCTTCGGCCCGATTATCCTGATTGTGTTTATCATAATATTTGCTCTTGCAAAAGGTTGTAAATGAATTTTAAATATAAATTTGAATATTATTATGGGTAAAACAAAAAGAGATTTGGATTGCAAAATTGAAAGCCGAAGATATCTGCTGACAGTTGGAATCATTAAAATTATCGAGATTAGCCTCTGGGGATTTATCTTATTGGGTGTTGTCTATCTGGTAACTGATTGTTTAAAATCTTTCGCTGGTAAAATCTCGATTGCCGATTTAAAATTTTTAGGGGACCTAAAGGTAAATAAGTTTGTCTTTGAAATCATACTTGCGTTTTTATCGCTAAGCGGAGTCTCATATGGTGTGGTTGAAAGAAAGATGAGGAAGCGCTATGTTAAGCGATATACTGACAGAATTAAGGAGCTTGAAAGTCAAATAGATCCTAAAAGAACTACGAGTGGGCTGACTCAAACAGGCGATCAAAGAAAGGGGGAATAAAAATGGAAGAGAAAATTTATCTGATTTTATCCCTATTGGGAACCCTTCTTATTTATCTTCAATGGCATTTTCTCTGGAAATCTTATTTTCTTGAAAGATACAGAGAAAAGCTTTTTATTTTACGAGATACTCTTTTCAATTATGCAATTGCCGGACATATAAGTTTTGAAGACGAATCCTATGTTCGGATAAGAAATATGATTAATGCAAATTTAAGGATGTCTCATAGGACAAATATTCTTGACCTGTTGATTTTTAGAATATTTTACTGGAAAGATATTGAGAGGTCTGAAAAAGAATTAGCCGAGTTCAGGAAAAAAATCAATTTAATTCCTGAACAAGATCCCGCGCACATTTACAAGATTGTTTATTATGGGAATTTATTTTTATCGGCTGAACATATAATTCGTACTTCGCCAATTATATGGCCGTTTATTTTATTGGCTATCTGTTATGTAATTGTTCATAAGCAATTAACAGTTTTTAGTAAAGCGGCGAAATATGTATATGAAAAAATCGGTGGTTCATTTGAATCTCAAATTGAATTTTCCAATAAAATTTCTGCCTGCGCTTGATTTTACCCCCTAAATCCGGAAACGGATTTTCAGCCGCGGCGAGATTGACCGAGGCATCGCGAATCGCCGGATTGCGGAACAGAAAGGCCCACACCGCCGCCCGCTGCTCGGCGGTCAGCCCGTCATCGACCAACGGTGCGGATTCTCGATCACTGGCGCTGACGGCACTCGCAACGGCGCCCGGAGTGGCCTGGTTTGATTTCAGCCGCTCGCCC